>JASFPF010000001.1:0-21496 GCA_050116135.1 Deltaproteobacteria bacterium
TAGCAGTATATGCTTATGGTCTTAAGCACCGGACAAAAGAGTTAACGGATAAATCAGAAAAAGAATAAATTCATCCAAACTGACGATTCCTGCTATCGAGCCAAGCTCTTGAAAGTCTTCATTTTTTGTGATATCCGAACCATATCTCTGCTGGGATCTTTGAATCTCTGATCATTTATCATGGCAAGATAGCTTTGTTTCGCCAGAATCATATATCTCTTGGGAATATGTTTTAATAATTTCCCCCTTGAAATAATAGAGATTTTGAAAGAAATCTGAAATTCACATTTCTCTCACTGAGCTGGGATAGTATGTGAATGAGCCTATCCTTTAGCCTCGCTTTTCATTGACCATTTTAAATTTGAATTCCCCGCTGCTTGCAGGGGGGATGAATATAGAATGTGACCTTTTCCTTGTTATCGGCGTAACGCAGTAAAGCCGACATGATACCCCGCAGCTTGCTGCGGGGAGAGTTCATTCTTTGTTCAGTATGATTCCTTTCAGCATTTAGCGAGAGGGGAAAAGGGGGGATAACCCTCAATGATTAAGTGAAGGCTTACACGAAATGTAAGACATAAGATTGCGTGCAGGCCTTTTTCATCAACAAAAGGGGACATTTCATAATGACAAAACAACCAACATACGAAGAACTCAAAGAAAGGGTCGAGGAATTAGAAAAGACCAGACTCGACTATAGCAGAAAGCAGGAGGAATGCAGAAGATCAGAGGAATTGCACAGTCTCGTTCTGACTAACCTCTCTGATACTGTTTTCATAACTGACAATGCCGGAACATTCACGTATATTTGTCCTAATATACACATTATCTTTGGTTACTCGCTTGACGAAGTCTCTATTCTTGGAAACGTGGTCAAATTGTTGGGGGATCAGGTGGTTGATCCTGGAGATTTTGAGACCCGAGAAGAAATAGAGAATATTGAGAAAGAAGTCTCTGACAAGGGAGGCAGAGAACACACCCTGTTAATCAATGTGAAAAGAGTATCCGTCGATGGCGGCACGTTGCTTTATGCCTGCCGAGAGATAACGGCGCGAAAGCGAGCTCAGGAAGAACTTCAAAAAGCGCATGATGAACTGGAGGAAAAGGTGAAAGAGCGCACCAACGAGTTAACCCAAACAAATGATCTTCTGCAAGCGGAAATAAGAAATCACAAACGAGCAGAAGAACAGATTCACAGTCTTACCCAAGAATTAATAAAAGCTCAGGAAACAGAGCGCCAGATGATTTCTCGTGAGCTTCATGACAGTGTAGCCCAAGACCTTTCCTCACTAAAAATTGCATGCCAAACACTCCTTGCCAATGAACCCCAAGTGTCATCTCAGGTAAAACAGAAGGTTTCGGAAATGTCTGAAGTACTTCATAGGACCGTCATGGCGGTCCGAGATTTGTCATACAGTCTGCGTCCTCCGGGTCTAGACGGAATAGGTCTTGTCGAAGTCATTTCTCAATATTGTGATGACTTCTTTGAAAAAAGTGGCATCCAAGTCGATTTTCATTCCGCAGGCGTAGATAGTACAAAGCTAGACTTTGACATGGAGATCAATCTTTATCGTCTCGTTCAAGAGGGCCTCACCAACATTATAAAGCACGCCGATGCCACCTATGCAACAATTGGACTTGTTGGAGCCTTTCCTAATATCATTCTTCGTATTGAAGATGATGGGAAGGGCTTCGATGTAGAAAAACGTCTGGCAAACGCGAGCCATAAAAAACGAATGGGTCTTCAGAGTATGAAACAAAGGATCCGTTTGCTCGGTGGTCAAATGCTCATTCAATCTCGTCCGGGGCGGGGAACAAAGTTGTCCATGAAGATCCCTTACAGGGAGAAGGAAAATGGTTCAAAAAACGACCATATTAATCGTTGACGATCACACGCTTTTCAGAGAAGGCCTGAAGGCCATATTAGCCCAGGAATCCCAGTACGAAGTGATCGGAGAGACGGGAAACGGGCATGAAGCGCTCAAATTGGCCCAAGATCTCAAGCCTGACCTGATATTGTTGGATATGGCCTTACCAGATCGAAACGGTATTGAACTTACCCGAGAGATTCGACATCGTCTGCCAGAGGTCCGAGTGATCATTGTTAGCATGCATTCGAAAGTCGACTATATTGTTCAAGCATTTGAAGCCGGTGCCACAGGGTATGTGGTCAAGGAATCAGCATTCGAAAGGCTCCTGCAGGGAATTGAATGTGTTTTAAACGGCGAGTGTTTCATGGACAGTTCCGTATCCCATAAAGTCGTTGAAAAACTAATGAGATTACCGGACAAAGAGAAAAAAATAAGAGATGCCAAATATGACTCCTTGACCCTTCGCGAGCAAGAAGTAATGGTTCTGCTTGCGGAAGGGTTTTCTGTGAAACAGATAGCCGACAAGCTTTTTATCAGCCCCAAAACTGCGGACAACCACCGCCACAGCATTATGCGCAAACTTGATATCCACAGCCCATTTGAGTTGGTCCGTTACGCTGTGAAGCTCGGGCTGATCGATTTAGAACTCTGGAAAGATTGAAGAATATTTCCTAAACCCTCCTAACAAGTCCATTTATTTATCCTCGTTTTCTTCCTATCCGGAAGATACCTATATTTAGGGAATTTCCCTATCAAAATTGATCAATTCCCCTATAGACAAGTCCAAGAAATTCATCGATAATTTTAACAAATCCGGAGCTTATTAGTCAGGTGGATTGGTCGCCTCCGAGCCAACTTGAAGACGGTGTCTTGTAACCACACAGACTAACCTCAAATAAGGGAGGGATATGAGCATGGAAGCAATAGCGTTAAAAAAAGAAGTAAGAAAAGAGGTTAGAGGACCGGGAAGCATTTCCCCATTAGACTTCCATTGCCTTGCTCCACTTAAGTTCTTTGAGCACTGTGCCAATTGCCCGGAATTTAGCTCCGACTGCTCTTACCTAAAGATGGCACTGGCATTGTTTCATGGGGAAAAGAAACTTCGCTACACCGGACCTATGGGAAAGGTCCGTGAATAACCGGGGGAAAATGTAGAGTAAGAAATCTTGAATCCAGGATCGACGTAAAATCGACTCCCCGATAGACCAAGAAAGTGGCGTCTATCTTCATAAGGTGTATTGCAACTTGAGAAGGAACTGGTATCTGCCTTTCTGACAAGCAACCAGATAACCAGACAGACTCAGGAACTAGGTATGTGTAGGCTGATTGCAATAACCAGTGAAACCCCTCTATCACCCATGAGAGCCATTGATGCGTTGGGCGAGATGAAGGAGGGGTATGATGGTTCGGGTACAGGACTTTTCCTTGCCGACTTAGCAGGTCCCTTCGAGCGATTTAATGGTGGACCTATCCTGTCTGGGATTTTTAGCCGCACTGGCCTTAAGCGCCTCGATGAGTTCATGATGAATATAGGATTTGTCACCAAGTACAAGCTCTCGTTGGATCTGCCGAAAACGCCTCCTCCGGGGGTACCCAAGAGAGATGTCTATCTTATCCGAGCGTATGAATATCCACCCACGTGGGGAGGGTTAAGTCAAATCGAGGTCCAGCACCGCTTGATGCTAATCCGGCTTCAGCTTCGTGAAATGGGAGAAGACAAGGAAGATATGATTGTGTTCAGTTTCTGGCCCAATGTCGTTATGATCAAAGAGATTGGCGAGCCTGCCCATATAGCGGAGTATCTCAAGCTTGACCGTCCTGAACTTCATGCTCGCATCATCATGGCCCAGGGCCGACAGAATACAAACTACGCTATCAATCTCTATGCGTGCCACCCCTTCTTTATTCAGGGCATAGCCACCATGACTAACGGCGAGAACACAGCCTTTGTTCCTATAAGGGAATATCTTATGTCTCGCGGATTCCCTGGGTACACGGGCTATCAATCTGATTCAGAAGTTTTTACCCACATTCTTCACTATGTTTTAACAAAACTCAGGTTAGGCATAGAGGCATACAAACACGTTATCACGCCATTGCCGGATCAAGATTTGAATAGCCATCCCAACGGCCACTTTCTAAGACATCTCAAACACAGTTGTCGAAGGCTAATCATTGATGGACCGAATTGTGTCATAGGTTGCCTTCCTGATCACACTCTTTTCGTAGTGCAGGACCGGAAGAAGCTCCGCCCAGGAGTAGTAGGAGGCCGGCCTGGTCTTTATGCGATTTCGTCAGAAATGTGTGGTTTGGATTCTGTAATCCCTGAGCGAGACAAGAGCAAAGACTTTCAGCCTATGCACCTGGACATGCCACTTATACGCAGTGATAGGCAGGAGGTGCAAATATACCGACAAACAGAGCCACTGCCCCCGGATATAAGCATTGATGATTTATCTGGTACTTTCCAGGGTCCCAAGGCAATCGACGTAGCTGCATAGATTGTTACCCGAGTTCGCTAGAGGGAACTTGACCGTGCAGGGCGGTGGCTCGGAGGTTGGCTGAGTAAAGGGCTGGCATGTGCCGGCCGTTCCTTTTCTGGATCAAGTGGCTCTTCATGAAAGATTACAATATAGAATCTACGACTCTCATTGTGGGTTCCAGTTCGTGGCGTGGGGAGATGTCTTTAATGGGAATCCCATGAAAGCTCGTCGTACCGCAACGATGCTACAATAATGTCGTTTTAGTAACCAAATACCTACATTTATGTCGAGCCTTCCTGGATCTAAAAATTAACTTTTACCACTAACATATTGAAATCATAGCGCTTATGGTTTTGGCTTGTTTCTTGCCCATTCTATTTTCGGATCCCATCAAGATCAACCGGTGTCACCGCAAATTCAGGCTGCATTGTGTCGACCATCTAGTTAGCTTTGCAGCCTGGATGTATAGCCGACCCCATATTGTGGTTACAAGCAAGAGGTATTAACTATACCAATGTCATCCATTTTTATTAACGTAAGAAGTCGGCTCAGAGTCCAGGAGATCTTGGCCCACGCTTCCTAGTAAGAAGACAGTCATTAAGGATTTGCAGGTTCTCGGTCATGTCCACAGATCAACACCTGTATTGCGATTGAACAAGAGCATCCGGCTAGATGAAGAAAGAAAAGCCTTTCCCTGTCAGCGCCTGGAGGTTTGCCCCAAAAACCAAGGCGAAAGAATGTCGGGCATTGCCAACGATATTACCGTGATGTGATGCAAATTCTAATGTGTTTTAAAAGTCACTGGAGGAGTTGATGGGAAATGTCGCAAGAACAGCGTCGATAGCAATCTTATTATCTTCATTTCCACAGGTAACCTTGGCGGGTGAGCACGCATCAATTGACACTGGAACCACTGCCTGGATGCTAACCTCCACCGCTCTGGTTCTTTTTATGGTTCCAGGACTAGCTATGTTTTATGGTGGCTTGGTGAGAACCAAGAATGTGTTGGGCACAATGATGCACAGTTTCGTCGCCATGGCCATCATAGGTGTCCTTTGGGTGGTATGCGGCTACGCTTTAGCCTTCGGGAAAAACATCCTTGGTGGGTTTGTTGGTTGGAACAAAGATTATTTTTTCTTGAACGGCATTGATGACGTCATTACTGACGGTGTTCCTGAATACGTGCTTGCAATGTTTCAGGGAAAATTTGCGATCATTACACCTGCTTTAATTAGTGGCGCTCTGGCAGAAAGAGTTTACTTTCGCGGCTACTGCCTGTTCATCATCCTTTGGTTTCTCTTTGTGTACTGCCCGCTGTGCCATTGGGTGTGGAGCTCAGACGGCTGGCTTTTTAATGCGGGAGCAAATGGGTTAATCGACCTAGCCGGTGGAACCGTGATCCATGTATCGGCTGGCTTCAGTGCACTTGTAGTGGCAGTTTTCGTTGGCAAGCGCATAGGTTATCCGGAGAAGACCATGCAGCCCAACAACTTGGTCATGACCCTTATGGGAGCAGGGATTCTCTGGGTGGGCTGGTTCGGTTTTAACGCTGGGTCCACCGTCCAGAGTGGACTAGACACCGCCCGGGCACTCACAATGACACAGGTATCCGCGGCAAGCGGTGCCCTGACGTGGCTGATTATCGAAGCTCTCGTATTTCGCAAAGCTACCTCCCTTGGTTTTGTTTCTGGTATTCTCGCTGGCCTTGTGGCCATTACACCTGCTGCAGGGGTCGTTAAACCAGTAGGTGCGATCGTGCTAGGTGCAGTGTCATCCATCGTTTGCTATTATGCCCTCAGAGCAAAGGCTAGATTTGGTTACGATGATAGTCTGGATTGCTTCGGCATTCACGGAATTGGCAGTGGATCGGGTGTGTTGCTGCTTTCATTCTGGATCCGTGATAGCTGGATGCAAAATGCAGTCGAAATCGCAGGGCCTGGAGGCTGGTCAGCCTCAAATCAATTACTGATTCAGTTGATGGGTTTGGGAGCAACCATATCTTTGGCGGTTGTGGGCACTTTAGTAATCTGTTTCATTGTGGACAAGACTATAGGATTTAGACTTGACCAAGAACGAGAAAATGTCGGCTTGGATCATTCCCTACATGGGGAACATGGATATGGTCTTGTCCAATCATGAAGGTTGGGGCAATGGGGCTATGCGATGAGCGATGAGTACTCAGGTTAAGTGATGCGATTTTGCCAATTATGTGGAATTTCTGAAAACAGCTGCAATGTGTAGGCGTCACAAGCCACGACACGACTAAACGACTCCAAATCACTAGGTTTTTTTCAGCGGCAAGAGGTTTCCATGAAAAAGATTGAAGCGATCATTAGGCCCTTTCAGCTGGACACCGTTAAAGAAGCGTTAGGTGAAATTGGAATTAAAGGAATGACCATCACAGAAGTAAAGGGTTTCGGGAGGCAGAAAGGCCACACCGAGATCTACCGTGGTGCCGAATATGCGGTTGATTTTATCCCTAAAGTAAAAATGGAGCTGGTTGTCGATTCACTCAGAGTAGATGAAGTAATTGAAACCATCCAAAAGGCTGCACACACTGGCAAGATAGGTGATGGAAAGATTTTTGTCAGGTCTGTTGAAGAAGCAATCAGGGTGCGCACCGGGGAAAAAGGTAAAGACGCACTTTGAGACATAGTAATGTCTTCTAATGAATATGAGTTGAACTATTGCTGAGCCAAAGCTTGCGACGAAGTCCTTTGGCTATGTGTGGACGATTTGGAGAGAATGGGCGTTGAATAGACAACTTGAATGTCAACCCGATATTGACATCATCAAGGAATCCGACCCTGAAATTTCTCATGTTATCGAATTGGAGCTTGAACGACAAAGCCAAACGTTAGAACTCATCGCCTCAGAGAACATTACCAGCCGTTGCGTTATGGCCACCCAGGCCAGCGTTCTGACAAACAAATATGCGGAAGGCTATCCAAATCGCCGTTACTACGGGGGGTGTGAACATGTTGACACCGCAGAGAGACTGGCCATAGAACGTGCCAAAAGGCTCTTTCACGCGTCGTATGCCAATGTGCAGCCCCACTCTGGTACCCAGGCCAACATGGCCACCTATTTTGCCTTGCTAAAGCCTGGAGACACCATTCTAGGCATGGATCTCGCCCACGGCGGCCACCTTTCGCATGGAAGTCCTGCGAGTTTCTCAGGTCGATTTTTCAACTTCGTCTCCTACGGTGTGAGTGAAAAGACGGGTACCATCGACTATGATGAGGTGCGCACCCTTGCCGAAAAACATCGTCCAAAGATGATCGTGGCCGGGGCCAGTGCCTATCCCCGGATGATCGATTTTGAGGCCTTTGGGCGCATTGCTCGCTCGGTGGATGCCTATCTCATGGCGGACATGGCCCACATTGCAGGCCTGATAGCAGCAGGCTTGCATCCCTCTCCCATTCCCCATGCGGATGTGGTCACCTCGACCACTCACAAGACCCTGAGGGGTCCCCGAGGAGGCTTTATACTGGCTCAGAAGGACTATGGCCAGAAGCTGGATAGTGAGATATTTCCAGGAATCCAAGGTGGCCCTTTAATGCACGTGATTGCGGCAAAGGCCGTGGCTTTCAAGCTGGCCATGTCAGAGGACTTTAAGGCCTACCAACGTCAAACCGTGGCCAACGCCAAGGCCTTGGCTCGACATTTAATGGATGCAGGTTTTGAATTGGTGACTGACGGAACCGACAACCATCTCATGATGGTTGATCTCAGGGCATTAGACATCACAGGAAAAGAGGCTGAAAGGTTGTTGGAGAAAGCGGGTATTACCGTTAACAGGAACGCTATTCCCTTTGAGAAGCTCAGCCCATCTATAGGCAGTGGGATACGCATTGGGACCCCTGCAGTGACAACACGCGGTATGAGAGAAGACGATATGGCCACCATTGGGGCCATGATTGTTAAGGTTCTAAGTTATCCACAAGATGACGATGTCCTTCGCTGGGCCCGAGAATCGGTGCGCGATTTGTGCGACAGGTTCCCTCTCTATCAGGACTCTCAAGTCCAGAAGCCGACTTCAAGTTTTCTCTGATCTCGGCCTCCTAATCCAGATTGCGGAATAGGTCACCCGGCAGGATGCCTCCGACGTAGAGGCCACGCTTTGCAACGAACGGGGCATGGAATCAATCCAGCCCGATGGGTTTGGGTGTGGAGATAGAAGATCCACCCACGAGGGCCAACTTAGGAAAACTTTTCATCAAATGAGCAAGATTTCAGAAAGGAGGCATTTTACATGTGTGGTTTAGCAGGATGCTTTGGTGTGAAAGATGAGACAACGATCAACCGAATGTTGGACGCCCTTCCCCATCGGGGCCCAAACGACAGAGGTCTTCACACCCATGGAGACAAGGTGTTGGGCCACACCCGTTTGTCCATCGTGGATGTGGCCCGTGGTCGCCAGCCCATCCTGGCTAACGGCGGAAGCCAGGGAATCATCTGCAACGGTGAGATCTACAATTTTCGAAAACTCAGGACCAAACTCTCTCCCCATTACCGGTTCAAGACGCAATCCGACACAGAGGTCATTCTTCACCTCTATCAGGAAAAAGGACCTGATTGTGTGAAAGAACTGGATGGCATGTTCGCCTTTGCCGTTTTTGACGGCGATGATTTCATGCTGGCACGCGATCCCATAGGTATCAAGCCACTTTATTACGGCTATCAGAAAGGAAACCTTTACTTCAGTTCAGAGCTGGGTGCCATGTCCCTTGCTGGCGTCGAAGAAGTACACGAATTCCCGGCCGGCCACTATTACACGCCTCAAGAGGGGTTTGTTGAGTTTTACCAACTACCGGAGATTCAAGAGCACCTACTGACGGATATAGAGCAAACGGGCAAGATTATCCGGAAGACCTTTGTCGAGGCTGTGAAGAAAAGGCTTTTAGCTGACCCTGAAATCCCGGTGGGCTCTTTTTGCAGTGGCGGCTTGGACAGTAGCCTCGTTGCAGCCATCGCTGCAAAAGAAATTCCCCACCTCCACACGTTTGTCGTGGGGATGAAGGATGACAACGGGGAGGTGAGCGATGATATCAAGGCAGGCCGAATTGCAGCCGAACATATTGGCTCCACACACCATGAACTGATTTTCACCGAAGAAGAATACTACGATGCCCTGCCAACCGTCATCAAGAAGCTGGAAAGTTACGATCCATCACTGGTCCGCTGCGCGGTCCCCTGTTACTTTACGTGTCAATTGGCTGCAGATTACGTAACCGTAGTTCTCACGGGGGAAGGTGCAGACGAGCTTTTCACCGGCTATCATTACATGAAGCACTTCCCCTCTGACAAGCTCAACCTGGAGGCCAGGCGGTGCATCGGCAACCTTCACAACATCAATCTTCAGAGGGCTGATCGAATGGGCATGTTTTTCAGTCTCGAGTTGCGGGTCCCCTATCTGGATGTAGCCATGGTGGACCTGGCCATGAAGATTCCGCCTGAACTCAAAATCCGTGAACACAATGGGGCAAAGATAGAAAAATGGATCTTACGTAAGGCCTTCGAGAACACGGATTATTTACCCGAAGAGATTCTCTGGCGCTATAAGGTCCAGTACACGCAGGGAGCCGGGTGTGAGAGCCTGGGAAGCGCCTTGGCAGAAAAAGAGATGAGTGAAGAGGAGTTTCAGCAGATCAAGGCTGAGAATCCGAAGGCGACAATTAACAGTAGGGAAGCGGCGTACTACTTCAAGATCTTCCGACAGTTTCATCCTCAGGATTCCATCTTGGGTTCTATCGGAATCTGGACAGGATTTGATTTCGCAGAAGAAAGAGAGCGAGTCCGGGGCACGGTGGACGGGGATTTGAAACACGAACGCGAAGAGTTGGAAGAAGACACTGAGAGCGCGGCGGCCTAGCAGCCTAGTCCAGAAAATGTTTACTCAGAGGTGTTGAGCGGGGCTCACAACTTTGTGTCTAATCCAGCATCCTGACTAGTTTTCCACGTGATATTTCCGCCTGTTCGTATAACGAAAACACAATCGTTTGAGCTTCTTGTCAGATTTGTGAAAGCCCCGGTGGCTGCGCCGCATGAATTGGAAAAACAGACTCGTTAAAGAGCGGTTGTGGCTGGTGTGAAGATTACGACAAAGATATGACTGAAGAAAAGCCGTCTAAAGGCGACAAGGCGTTCACGTCGATATTATTGTTGGCTTTGAATTGCATAGAGGTGGTAAGCTATGTTGGCGTCGTTACCGTATGGATCGTCGCCGCTTGGGCCATTTGGAAATTTGGATGGAAAGAATTTCACCAGATATTTTGGCCGGCATTGGGTATATTCGCACTTCTCGTCGGCTCGATTTTAGGCGCTAAGCACTTAAGGAGGATGCTTATTTGACGATTTCTTGGGCTCTTGATACAGCATCGGCAGCGTTCCCTGCCATATGTCTCCAATAGTAACCATCCAACAAATGTTATCCCTTGTTTCTGACATCTTTATACCTGCCAGCATTATCAGTCACCGAAAAACTCCATATTAAAAGGCGACATCCCTAGCCTGCAACAGCTCCCGTAGCCTCCCTGAACTTGAGATCAGGTGCGCTTTCGGATTCCGGTTAGAATTGATAGCAGGGCGAGGCCCTATCAATCGCGGATTACCTAAACGGCATTACCGTTTCTGCCAGATATCATCCCTCGGTCGAGGTCAGGAAGGTCTGCCTGGGAAAACACGAGAACGGAGCTGGCGGTAAGTGACCTGCCCCAGAATATGTACCACTTTCTTAGTTAGAGTTTTACAGGGGCAATTTTGAGGAAATATCTAATGATTTCAATAAATTGGTGGAGGCGGCGGGAGTCGAACCCGCGTCCGACAACATTCCACATAGGCTTCTACATACATAGCCTGAATGTTTATTTCGCCCCTCAAGGCCCTTTCAGGCGAGAGGCCTCAGGGGCTAGCTTGCTAATTGTTTCGCCTCATGCGCAACAAGCCATCGTTAGAGGCTATCCTGCTGATCGACGCCCACATCCGGGTCCGCAGGAAAAACCCGGCGGGACGTTAGCCTACATTACGCGGCTAAGGCGTATTTATAATCGTCTGCGATTATTTTAGTTCCGCCTTTTTTACGAGCCGACGGCGCTCGGTATGCTACCTATGCTTCCATATTCCCGTCGAAGCCGTTTCGCCCCCAAGTTGAGAGTCAACCCTATACAAACCACTGGGCACATTGCATGGAGGCAGACGATTATGATCTTATTATAAAGACTTCTATAGGTTTGTCAAGATCTTGTGGTACGACGCTTTTCGCGTTCCATGTCTCTTTTTTCTTCCCGCTTTCGAATCGCTTCCCGCTTATCGTATTTCCGTTTCCCCTTGGCCAAGGCCAGGGTCACTTTCGCCTTTCCTCCTTTAAAATACACCTTAAGAGGAATGAGGGTCTGGCCTTTCTCTTTGACTTTGCCAGTCAGACGTTTGATTTCGTCCCTGTGCAAAAGGAGCTTTCGAGGACGGACGGGATCGTGATTCCCATGGGCGGCAAAAGGGTAGGCACTAATATGCATGTTATCAAGAAACACTTCACCGTTTCGGATGTCGGCATGGCTATCCTTGAGGTTGGCCCGCCCCTGCCTCAATGATTTGACCTCCGTGCCGAGGAGAACCATGCCCGCCTCATACTCATCCAATATGAAATAGTCGTGCCGCGCCTTGCGGTTTTGGCATACTATTTTTGTATCAGGCATGTTGGGTTGCCCTCACAGGAATCCATTTGGGCCAGCCCATCGAACCGGTGTCTTATAGCCCAAATTTAAGATCTTTGCATAACCCCTTCTCACTCGTCCGTATGAGCCTTTTAACCCATCCATGGCCTTGCTCACTAAATCCTAAAAACTCGGCCCAAGGGCCTAAAACAGTTTAGGATTTGCCCACTCATGTGGGCCGTTCACTTCGCCCGGATGGGTACCCCAAAAAGCTCATAATCGTCGCTCGAATGGGTTTTACAAAGGTCTCGTTTTATTCTACGCCCGCCTGAAAAAAGGTCGCTTTTTCAAAGGACGTTCCATAGGCCTCGTGAATCAGCTCCAGAACCCCTGAGGTGGTAGCCTGTTTTAAGACGGCCTGGACAAGCCGCTTCGATTCTTCAAAGGAGATTGTGCGAACGAGATTCTTGACGCCCGGAATGGATATGGGGTTCATGCTGATGGCATCCAGTTCCAAACCAAGCAGCACAGGGACATTGATCAGATCCCCTGCCATCTCGCCACAAAGGGCGACCTGGATCTCGGCCGCCTTGGCGGCCTGTACCACACGATGGATCATTCGCAGCACCGCTGGGTGAAGGGGCTGATAGAGCTGGGAGACATGCTTGTTGACCCGGTCGATAGCCAGAGAATATTGGATGAGATCATTGGTCCCGATGCTGAAAAAATCGACCTCCTCAGCCAGGATATCGGCCATAAGAACCGCTGAAGGGACTTCGATCATGGCACCGATCTGAATGTCGCCTTTAAAAGGAAGGCCTGCCTTGTCCAGAGATTCTGCGGCCTCGCGCAACATCTGCTTTGCCTGAACGATCTCTTCTACCTGGGATATCATGGGAAACATCACCTGGATATTTCCGAAATAGGCTGCCCTGAGTATGGCCCGCAGCTGGGTCTTGAAGATTTCCGGTGATTGGAGACAGAATCGAATGGCCCGAAGACCCAAGGCTGGGTTCATTTCTTCGCCCCAGGAAACACTTGTGGCAAACTTGTCTCCACCAATGTCCAGGGTCCGTATCGTGACCTGTCGAGCCCCCATGATTTCAACGAGATCCCTGTAATTGTCAAAAAGGTCCTGCTCTGAGGGCAGGTCCGGCCGGTTCAAGTAAAGAAACTCGGTCCGGTAAAGGCCGATGCCGTCGCCTCCGTGATCCATGACTGAGACCACGTCCTCTAATTGCTCAATATTGGCGCCAACCGTTAGACAATGCCCGTCTGTTGTTTCGGCCGGCAGATGGCTGGTCCGGGTCACCTTGGCCTGAAACTCTTCTAACAGGGCCTTGCGTCCAGAATACTGGGTGAGTATCTGATCACTTGGATTCACGATCACCGAGCCCGCACTGCCATCCACGATCACGATGTCATCTGTGTGAATGAGCCGCGTGGCATTTGTCAACCCAAGCACTGCAGGGATCTCAAGGGATCGAGCCATGATGCCCGTATGGGAGGTGTGGCTGCCTCGATTTGTCACCAATGCCTTGACCTTCTCCAATTGTATTTGTGTTGTCTCTGCTGGAGAAAGGTCGTGGGCCACAATGATAACCCGTTTGTCGATGTCTGAGATCTTTGAAGGCTCTGTTCCAAGGAGATTCTCAAGAATGAGCTTGGAGGCATGGACAATATCTGACCCCCTGTCTCGAAAATATTGATCAGGCATGGATTTGAAAACGGCCTTGACCTTGTCCACAGCGATCTTCAAGGCCCTTTCGGCATTGAGATGCTTCCCCCTGATTTGCTCAATCGTCCCATCATAAATCATCCTGTCTTTCAGAAGCATCATATGGCTATCCAAGATGTAGACATGATCCCGATACTCCTCAGGGACGTCTTCGATAATCTGCCGAAGGTTTTCCTGGGCCTTTTGAACAGCCTGTTTGAAGCGGCTTATTTCGGCCCCGACTTCTTCGGGCCGGATAGAGCGCTTTTCTATCACATCGAGATCGTCGCGCTCCAAGAGATAGGCCTTGCCAATGGCGATACCAGGAGATGCGCCAATACCCTGAAGTGACAAGGTTTTTTCTTTCGTATCAGCCATGGCTATAATTCCCCGAATCCCGCCTCAATCAGTCGGGCGATGCGGTTTAAGATCTCCTCGTCGGCAGGGTCTTCTATTCTCACGGTGACTTCTGTGCCACATGGGCAATAGAGGGCCATGATATCTAAGATGCTTGTCGCATCCGCCTCTTCACCATCCTTGATGATAAACACCAGGGAGCGAGCCTGTTCTGCCAAGGAAACGATCTTGGCCGCGGCACGGGCATGCAACCCCAGTTCATTGGGAATGGTCACGTTTCGACTCACTTTCAAGGGGGTTGTTGAGGTCATGCAAAATTATATATTGTAATACTTGGAGTTTAAATGTCAAAGGCAAAAAACCGGGCGCTCAATGTGCGAAGCTGAAGGCCACGCCTTGGTCCGTGGATGCTATCGGCCATGGCACGTCAACCCACCTGAGCCACGGGTCCTTTTTCTCTGAAGCGGTCCTGGTAGAGTTTCGCCTGATGCAAGAAGGCCTCGATGCGTGTGACCATATTCGTTGCCTTTTGCCCGTCGTAAACGGCGTGCAACATGGGTAGGTGGGGATAGCCCTTCAAGGCCCTTTTGAAAATCGGCACGGTGACATTGCCGAGCATACAATTGAGGACAAAGAGGTTACAGATGCCGGAGACACCAGAAGCGGCAAACCGCCGGACCCGGGCCGTCAGGGTCGCGAGGACAGGATCGATATCGTAATGGATATAGGGTAAGGTTTCGCGAAGGATCGTTTTGGTGTCGAGTGTACCAAAGGGGATTAGTTCATTGGGCAGGCGGGATTCTACCCGCCTCACCCAGGACATCAACCACTGGTTCCGAAAAAAATAATAGCAGGCGGAGGCCACTTTTCCCTGTCTTAAGCGTCTCTTCGGGTAGTAATGTTCGGAAAACAGGGTATAGAAATTCGAAACAGTAAGACCGTGAATGGTCACCTCAGCCCCCAGCTTTTCAAGGGTTCTTATAAGGTCCTGGTTCGCCCACCGGTTTAAGACCGTATAGAACTCCCCCACGATGCCAACCACCGGGCGTCTGTCGGAGCGGTCAATGGAAACCGCCTCCAGGGACTCGACGCCTCGTCTCAATGCTTCAAGGACGTCCCGACTCCATATGGAAGGCCTGCCGTCGGGTTGGGCGACAGCCCTGGTAATATCTCGGATTGCCAACTGATAGCGCCGATCGGTCTCTCCTGGATCTCTTTCATAAGGGCGCACATGCAGTCGAAATCTTTCCAGCACTTCAGTGGCCATCCACCCCTGCCAAAGGCGTTTGGTTAACCGCAAGCCGAAGAGGCCCGAAAACTCGTCAAAACGGGGTGACGTCAGGGGAGCAATGATGGGGATTTGAGGCAGCCCCAGGCGTCTGAAAAGGTCCGCATGTCCGATGCCGTATTGGGAAAACCTGCAGGCCCCATCATAGTTTTGCATCAAGATGGCAACCCTTTCTGGATTGAAATCCCGTTTACGGGTCAGTTTCACAAAATCGCCGCACGTCACAATAAATGGGTGACACTCCCTGCCAGAGGTCACCTGTCGGCCGAGGTATTCGCTCTCATCATCGGGTTCGGGAAGGACCTGGGCCTCCACACCAATGGCCCGGAAGGCGGCTTCCACCACTGGAGAAAAAGCCGAGGATACGTAAGGGAAATAGAGCGTCCGATCTTTCAAGCGCCTCAGGATTTCGGGCTCTGGCCCCCAGGGGTCCATGGCCCTTGGCCTGCCTCGGACGACCAGATTCGCCGGACTGGGAGCGTCCTGCCTAATCGTCGGCGCCGTCTTTAAGGTGTCCAGAAAGGCCTCAATGCGAGTGACCATCCCTGCATCGCCCGTGTGGTCGTCCACTTCCAAGACAAGGTTGGCCTTCTCGGGCAGCTCTGTTTCCATGTATTTCATGAGAAAAGAATCTGGCCCGCACCCGAAATTGGTCAGCAGCACGGGAAAGAGACGCGGGTCACTGCGTATCCAAAGAAGGGCCTTTAAGAGATCGCGGGTATTCTTCCAGACTACATTGTCATACTGGCTGGGCAGGGACATCTCTTCAAGGGGAAGCAGATCAAAGGGCAGGGTCAGTTCGCCCTCCCGCCTCAGCTTTCTGGCAAGATGGAGATTCAAACCTGGATCGAAGATATTGTGCGACTTGCCCAGCAAGACAAGGCATCGCCCCCCTGGTGCCACCGAGGCCAGAATCTCCTGGCCACGGTTTTTGCGCCACTGATCAAAGCGTTTCTGGGCGACCCTGGCCGCAGCGACAGCCTCTCTGCACTTCTTGGCGCCATGGCCCAGCGTCTTACCGAGGCCCGCAAGAACACGGTCAAGCATTCGCCTTGAATCACTCCATCGTATGACGGGTGTGAGCAGGGGCACGCTCGAGCCCATAGCCGCCCGCACCATGTAGGGCATAGATTGAATGTACGGACAATTGAAGCTGGGAAGATTACTGTCGCCCGTGTCGGGGTGACTGATCTCGCAGGGAAGCAAAATCCGCTCCGCCCCTTTTGATATAAGATCCTTGATATGGCCGTAAACCGTCTTGATGGGAAAGCAGGTTTCAGAAGGCACGCTGGAGAGGCCTTTCTGGGTTAAGCCCTTGTTGGTGCTTTCTGAAAGGACCAGGGGATGGCCCAAGCTCCTGAAAAAGGCATGCCAAAAAGGAAAATAATCAAAGAAGCTCAGAGCCCTTGGAAGGCCGATGACCTCTCCTGCGCCCTGTCGGGCGCTTCTCTCTTCATCAAAGCCTTCCATGAGATGAGACTGCCGTTCCCTGAAAAGATCAGGCAAATGAGAGTAGCGGCGATGATCCGAATGCTTTTCGTAGCGCCCGCACACGCTGCCGTAGTAAGAGCGCAGTTGCCCTTCTATATAGATCTGATGGACGCGGCACACGTTCGGACATTTTTGGCACTCAAAGGTTTTCACCTCATAGGGGCGATCCTTCAGGTGAAAACCTGCAAATACGCTGGCGGTGGGCTGGCGATCTCTTGCAGCCAGCGCTGCCCCCAAGGCACCCGAGACATTGTGGTGCCGGGTAGTCACAAGAGGTTTGCCCAAGATGTTTTCAAAGGCCGCAGCAACGCTCTGGTTGGCAGCCACCCCTCCTTGGAACAGAATATGGTGGCCGACTTTTTTGTTTCCGACGACCTTTTCCAGATAGTTGTGGGCAATGGCGTATGAGAGTCCTGCCGTAAGATCACTCAAGCTTTTTCCTGTTTGCTGGTGATGAATCAAGTCCGATTCCATAAACACGGTACACCGGGCACCAAGATCGACTGGCGCAGTAGAAGAGAAGGCAAGGTCGCTGAAGGTTTTGCGAATCGGCACTTTAAGGCGTGCGGCCTGTTCTTCCAAAAACGAGCCGGTACCGGCTGCGCAGACCTTGTTCATCTCAAAATCTATGACGCGTCCATGCTTGCACCGGATGTACTTGGAGTCCTGGCCGCCGATCTCGATAATGGTATCGACTTTGGGATCCAAGTGAACGGCCGCCCTGGCCTGGGCGGAGATTTCGTTGATGACCACGTCTGCTCCCACAAAATCGCCGATAAAGTAGCGACCGCTTCCTGTGACACCCACACCCAGAACACGGACTTTCTCCCCCACCCGGTGGGCCATCTCTTCAAGGCCGGAGCGTACCGTGTCAACCGCCTCCCCCTCAGTGTACCAGTACTGTTTAGCCACCAGTTGACCCTGTTCATCAATGAGAACGATGTTGGTGCTCACCGCTCCCACATCAATACCCAGGAATACCGGAGGGGAATCTCCCAGCTCAATCCCATAGTACTGATCTGCAGTCTCCCCATGGTCGCTCCGGCGGACCAGGGGCTTGACGTGGTTCCCACGAGGACGATGGCGGGCCATTTTCAGGGCCCCCTTGAGCCTCTCAATCAGCGGCCCCACAGGGTGTGCCTTATGGGTCGCCAGGTCCCGAGCCATCAGGGCCGAACCAAAGGCCCCCATGACAAGAAAATGCTCTGGGATAATGAGGCTTCCTGGCGCAAGTTCCAGGAGCTTCTCAAAGGCGTTCACGACACCCGGGTTGGCAGCCACCCCCCCTTGAAAGGCAATCGGCTTGGGAAACGGCTTGCCTTTGCCAAGGTTGGTGATGAAATTCCGGGCCAGGGCGTGGCAAAGACCTGCAATGATGTCGGTCTTGAGGACGCCTTCCTGCAGGAGGTGGACCATATCGCTTTTGGCAAAAACACTGCATCGACCGGAGATCCTGGCGGGATGTTCGGAGCAAAGAGCGAGGGCACCCATATCTTCGATCGTTATTCCGAGGCGGTGGGCCTGAAGATCGAGAAAGGAGCCTGTGCCGGCCGCACACACCTCATTTAAAACATGGTCTACAACGACTGGCTCACCCGTTTGTTGGTCTTGATCAACGAAGATGAGCTTGGCATCCTGTCCGCCAATTTCGACGATGGTGCGAACATTCGGATAAAAATGACAGGTCCCCGCGGCCTGAGTGACGATCTCATTGATATCGGGGACTTGAAGGGCATGGCCCACCAACTTGCGGCCGCTTCCGGTCACGACAATCCCTTCAAAGAGGTCAAATTCGGCGCTCAGCTCCTCAAGGGCGTGCAAGAGAAGGGGCAACGGGCGTCCTTCAGTGCGTCGGTACGTGGAGGCCTTGATATCGCCAGTCTCATCGATCAGAGCGATGTTCAAACTCACGGAACCGAGATCGATTCCCATATGCAATTTTGTCATAGACATGCTTGGCTGACTATGTTGGCCCCTCGGGATTCTTACAACGACTTGAGATGATTGCCCATGACAGGCTCTTGGCTGTGAGGCCTTTGCATAACCCCTTCTCGCTTGTTCGTATGAGCCTTTTGACCCATCTACGGGCTTGCGCATTAAATCGCAAAAACTCGGCCTAAGGGCCTCAAACAGTTTGCCATTTGCCCACTGAGGTGGTGGGCCATTCACTTCGCCCGGATGGGTGCCCCAAAAAGCTCATAATCTTCGCTCAAATGGATTATGCAATGCTCTCGCGCTGTAAGCAGCCACATGGAATGATGGTATGTCAGAACAACGGCATCATGGGTGGCAAGAGCGGACAAATCATGACTGATTCTTTTCTTTTTTCAAGCCCCTTATTGCAGTCTCCAGTCTCAGTTGCACCCCCACTGAACCAAAACCCATGACTGCTGTGGCGCACCATTTGTTTTGCATGTTGACAAGCCCTCAGGTGACATCTTATTTCGAGGTTAGGACACTGGTTTGTGGCCTGTGACAACCTTGGCTATTTTGTATTCCCCTTAGGTAAGTCGTGTTACATGAAACATTTATCATACCGGCCTTGTTTTAACAAGTCTCAAGGGCGTTTGACAGCGTGGCGACTGACTGGTAAGAACACGAGACTTATATAGAAAAGAGGAGGTCTTTGCCATGCCTGAAGAGGTCCTTGTTTTTGGAAAAGACACATGACCTTTCACTACAGCGGCTCGGGAGGCCTTTGCCAAAGAAGGCAGAACAGTTAATTATTTCAATATTTTAGACGATCAAGAGCACCTTAAACTCATGCTTCAACATTCGGCAGGGAAACGCAAAATTCCCGTCATTGTCAGAGGCGATGTCGTCACGATTGGCTTTGAAGGAAAGTACTGACGCGTCTAAAAGGATGGCTGTCCCGGGAGGACGCAGATTGGAAAAGGGTGCAGACTCAAGGATTGAAAGGGGCCCTGACAAGTTTGTGGGGGCTTCCCTTTGAGGACCGAGGGCCTGAAATGCGGCAAGACCCGGGTGGGTGCTACGGTGAGGGACACAGTTAACCAGAATCCGAGAGATCTTCCCTCACCGTATCGGCCTCTATTTGCGACGCAGAGGCTTTAACCTTTTCTGACGGCCCTTCGTTGCCAGCAGCAGAGAGGTCTTCCTCGGCCTCTAGGGGCTTCACACTGCCATTTAGCGTGCCACCCGCTTGGAGGCTCAGGTTCTTACAAACGATGTGGCCACAGAACCTTCCCGTAGGCATAATCTTAAGCGTCTCGTAGGCTCTGATCTCACCTTCAAAATCACCACAGATCACCATTTCCCGCACTTCTGCCTGGGCCACCACACGACTGCCTGGTACGATAATGACTTCATCTCCCATAAGGGTCCCTTTCACGTCCCCCCCTACGATGAGTTTCCCCTCTGCACTGAGGATCCCCTCCACTTTCAGTCCCTTATCGATGATAGAAAGACCTGTTGTTTTCTCCAGCATGATAAGCCCCTTCGTGTCCCTACATCTGCGGCCCCCAAGAGCCTCAGACACAGCGGCGAGCGCTACGAACGCACGATATCCTCTACTTCATGGACCTTTTCGAGCAGTAGGCTGCCGGTTTCAGAATAAACATAAACCGTGGCGGTCTTAAATCTTCCCACATCTTGTATCTGAGGCATTCTCCCACGAACAAGCTTAAAGCGGGCGATCGAAAAATATTGCCCCCTCTTGTAGATGGTGGGCTTACCGTCCTCTAACGGCGTCCATGGGCAGGCCCTGAGAGGCTCATCAGACCCTTCTTCAGGTTTGAAAACAACGAAGGCATATCCGTTGACCTTCCTGCCCATTGGATCCATGTTTTTTAGGTCAAATTGAAACCTCACTGAATAGTCCTCAGCTTTTGGCCAGACCTGGAAGTTTGCAACCAAAAGACTGTCTGAAGAGACCGTCCCCGTCGCTTCATGGCTCTCGTCGGAATGGGTCAGCGTGGCCTCGGCAACTGTTTTTGCCTCCTCCACAGCAGCGCCTTGTGCCTTTGCAGCCGCAGAGGCAGGCGGTTGAGGCAGTGTCGGTACTTGAGATGTCTGTGATGTTGGCTTCTCATCGGGCGGGGGTTTGTTCTCTTTTACTTGCCTTGGCGCCACCTGGGATGGCGCCTCCTTGGTATCTGTGCTCTGGGGGGCGGGGGCAGGCGGTTGTTTTGCTTTTGACGCTAACAATGAAGGCTTCTTATGAGAGGCGGGTTTGTCCTTTTTCTGGTGTCGTTTCTCCTTTTTCTGAGGCTGCGCTTTCCCCTCAAGGACCATTAACCGCACGAGAGCCCTCTCTTTGTCTTTGTCAGCAGCCGTAAGGGCTGCCCTGACTTCATCCAGGTTCTTCTTCAATGCCTTGTTTTCTGTGCGCAAATTATAATAAGAGACCATGGCAAAAGCGACAAAAGCCAGGACCACGGCCACACAAGCGGTAAGCGCGGCGATCCAGGGAACGGTCAGGCGAAATGAGTCCACACGGCCCAGCTCTCCAACGAGGAGGAGGGTCCAGGACTTGAGCCTTGTGGGGGCACGTGCAAGCCTTGCACCTTCAGGGTCCTTGGTCGCGTTTGCCGGCGGATTCTCCATGCCGCCTCCACTGGGGTTTAAGGTAAACCGTTTTGCTGTCTAAACAAGGGTAACTCGATGACGTCGGATAT
>JASFPF010000002.1:0-17574 GCA_050116135.1 Deltaproteobacteria bacterium
AAGCACCGCGATTCTCTTCAAGGCATCATCGCCTTCAAACATCATGGCGCCGCAGATATTTCTTGCCAGCTGCCGGTCGACATCGGGGTGTGAATAGAGGATCTCCTCCTCTACCGTTCTGGTGTCTACCAGGTTCTTGATGTTGGTCTGCTCAAAGCATCCTCTTGTTACACCTGGATGGCAGGCGGCTTCACCGTTTTGAGGTAGGAGAAGGCCTGCAAGAAGCTTGAGAAGCGTTGTCTTGCCTTTGCCGTTTCTGCCGATCACGCAGACCCGCTCGCGGGCGCCGATGGTGATACTCAAATCCCTGATAAGGGGGACATGAGAGTCATATGAAAAGGAGAGATGCCGAGCGCTCAAAACATACTTTCCACGAAACGACTCCTCTCGGAATGAGAAGTCCAGGGCCTTGATCCGCTCGAGTTTTTCCTTCTTTTTCTGCTTTTCCAGGGTCTTGATTCTGGACTGCACCAGATTTGCGAGCCTCGCCTTGGCCCTGAATCGGGTGATGAACGCCTCGATCTCTTTCCGGCGGCGCTCATCGTTCATGCGGGTCTTCTCGTAGACTTCCTCCTCCTGTGCGATCTGGTTGTAGAGTTTTTCCGTGTTTCCGGCTAGCTTGCGCACTTTCTTGCGGTGAATCCCGATGGTGTGCGTGACAATCTTATCCATAAAGCCCCTGTCGTGGGTGATGAGCATCAGTTCATGGGGCCAGTTGATCAAAAAACGCTCGACCCAGCGGATAGAGGTGATGTCGAGGTAGTTGGTAGGCTCATCCAGAAGAAGCAAGTCGGGTTCGGACGCCAGGACCTTGGCGAGGTTCAGGCGCACCTGATACCCCCCCGAGAAAGCTCCGGGATGTCGCTGCATGTCCTCATTGGAAAATCCGAGTCCTGCCAGGATTTTTTCGACCTTCCAGTGGTGGTCCCGCTCTTCTTCCGACAGTTGGGTCATGGCTTCTTTTAGCGCTGTGTCCTCGGTAAACTGAAGGTGCTGGAGGACGTAACCCACACGGTAGCCTTTGGGACGGCTGATGGTGCCTGCATCAGGAGACTCGGCACCGACGATCAGTCGAAAAAGCGTGGTCTTTCCGTGACCGTTTCGCCCAACCAGTCCGACCCGTTCCCTGGGATTGATATTAAAACTGGCCCCCTCAAAGAGTAACTGACTGCCGAAGCTCTTTGTCAGATTCCCCACGGTGATCATAAAGGCATCATCCACTTTTCAGGTTCGGGTCCCCAAACAAGCAAGGGGCAAGTTCGTGCAGAATGTCCCCGACTGCTGGCCCCCAACGGCATTGAAGGCCAAATCCCCTTTCATGGCTGTGTGACCTCCTCCAAGAGCCGCCTTTCGTTGACGCAGTTCTCAAAGGGCACATTTTTGCAGATCAGGCGCGCCATCGTCTAGACCTTGGGCATAACATGAATAGGATCTAGCAACCTGAGCAGATCAACTTATGGACCTCTATGCATATCCATAAGAAGAAGGGGCGTCACTGTCCTCAGCGGCGGGTGGCTGGATCGGCAGATTTGACTTTGACTCGGCGCCCTGTGGTGTCCTCAACAACAAAGGGGGTGCATCTCACGCCAATGCGCCCTTTCTTCACCCAGAGCCGGACGATGGTCACCGATTCCCCCTCCGGGGTGACAAGACTGGGAAGTTCTTCAATCCCCTCAATGTCGGCAGTCTTGAACTCATAGTAACATATCTGGGTGCTCAAGGGATCTGCGATCAGGATGATCTTATCTTCATCATACGGATGTTTCTGAGGTGTCCCAGTAAAGGGCACATGATCAAGGGTTAAGGCCCGCAAGTTCTTGTAGGCCCCGACTTCAAACTTTTTGGCCTCCTGCAAGAATTTCTGGATACGCATTCGCCCCCCTTTCGAGACCAACGTAAAAGGCCCCTGAAAGCGCCTTTTCCCTGGGTTGCATGGACTTGCTGTTGCGACATTGGAACATATGAAAACCGTGCTTGCCTGTCAATCGGTCCCTTTCTTTTCTTTTCTCATCCAGTGATGTCGGGGGTAATAGCGATGCCGTGCTCCTCCAGACCCCGGACTCAAACCATGGTGACGATAAAGCGTCCTATCTCTTTTTCTTTCATAGGTCGACTCCCACAGCCCCTTGAAAACAAAATGAAAAATTCTCCTTAAGAGGTTTGATCGTTGTCCGTATTTCACCGGTCTTCTCTACACTGGAGCAAGGTTTGAACCTTGTTTCCAACAGGCCCGGATCAACAAGGCAAGACGTCTTTTCACGGGGTCGTGAGGGGGGGGTGGCGGTGACGGATACGGCGTGAGGGAGGTCTCAGGAAAAACCGGCCTGTCACTCACAGACGCCGCAGGCCTTGCACTGACCCACTTGGCATTGAGGCGACGTCTCCTCTCGGAGGGCCTTCTGGTATTCCTCAACTAGGAATGCTTTGTTGATACCATGGTCTATGAAATCCCAGGGGAGAATTTCATCCAAGGATCGTTCCCTGTAAACATAGAAATCAGGATTGATGATAGAGCCCTTAAGGGTTTTGGCCCAGTTGCCATTGTTGTTGTGCACGCCCACAAGTAATTCGGCTGTACGCCTATCCCCTCGGGAAAGCAACGCCTGGACGTAGGCCCACTTCGGCACGTCGGCGTGGACCCGGACGTTGGCGACCCGCCTCAACCCATCTTTGACATGCTTGATCTTAGCTTTCAAAATTTTAACGTCCTCAAAGGGGACCCACTGAAATGGGGTGAAAGGTTTCGGAACAAATGAGCTCATACTCACGATGATCTGGCCCAGCCTTGCCATGGCACGGCTGGCCTTTAGGAATCTGTGCTTGATTTTCTTACACAGTGCCACGATGGATTCCACATCTAACATGGTTTCCCCGGGCAGGCCAACCATGAAATAGAGCTTGAGATTGGGTATGCCGGCCCCAACCAACCATTCCGCCGCTTTCAGTATATCCTGCTCATTGATGCCCTTGTTGATCACACGGCGCATGCGTTCCGAGCCTGCATCCGGGGCAATGGTGGCTGTCTTTATCCGGGTTTGTTTGAGGACATCTAGGAACTCCGAGGTTAGAAGATTGGCCCTAAAGGAACTGAATGAAAGCCGAAGATTGTGGTCTATGGCCTTGCGGCATACCCTTTCTAGACCGGGGACATCGGAGACCGCAGCGGCCATGAGCCCCACCCCGCGAGCACGCCCTGCGGCTTGGCCCATAGCGTTTTCCAACTGCCCCGTTGTTCTAAACCGCGGGGGTCTATATACAAATCCGGCGGCGCAAAACCGACATCCGTGGGGGCAACCGCGGGCGGCCTCGATCAGATAGGTATTGTCAAACGTCGTGTGCGGGGTAAGGACCGTGGTGCACGTATCCCAGGAAGAAAGATCCTCGGCAATCACCCGCTTGATTTTGGCCGGGACGTCCCCTTTTGGGCGGAACGCTTCCAGGGTGCCGTCTGACTTATAGGTGACCTCATAGAGGGCAGGGACGTAGGCGCCTGGAACACCCCTGGCTAGGGCTTCCAGGACCGCCTCTCTTTGTGAATGCTTTTCGTAAACATCAAAAAAGCCGGGCAGAAGCGTTTCTGCCTCCCCGATAAGGAAGCAATCCACAAACAGGGCGATGGGTTCAGGATTCAGCAGGCTGGTCGCTCCCCCTGCAATGATCAGAGCATGGGGGGGATGTCGTTCCGAAGACAACAGGGGGAGGCCAGCCAGTGCTAAGATAGTCAGAAGGTTGGGGTAATCATTTTCAAAGGAGATGGAAAAAGCGATGATGTCAAAATCTGCCAGTCGCCGACCCGATTCCAGGGACCGAAGCCGTCCATGGGCCCTGCTGGCCCCTTCGGGAAGAAAGGCCCTTTCGCATACCACGTTGTCCAGATCGTTTATCAGGCGGTACACAGACTGAAAACCGAGGTTCGACATCCCAACGTGATAGGTGTTGGGATAGGTCAACGCCACGGAGATCTTCCCCCGCCAATCTTTCTTGATGGTTCCTGTTTCTGCTGACAGGAATGCTGTTCGGGGGTCTCTGGGCTTTGGGGACATGGATGTTCGTCATTTATCCCTGGAATCCGATGTCCATGGCCCGGCGTCAGGTGCAAACTTGAACAGACAGCGGACGACGCAGTTCTGACCTGTCTCGGTCCACGGCAACACCATTCGAGATCAAAGGAGCAGCAACTCAGTCTGCCTTTCGCCTCAAGAAGGTGGGCACGTCCAGGTCGTCTTGATCCAATATAATGCCGCGATAGCCTCTTAAGCGACCGCCACCTCCCTCGCCCACGGCCTTCTCTTGCCGGATGAAGGTGGGCTCGTCGAGGTCTGACGCC
This sequence comes from Deltaproteobacteria bacterium, assembly GCA_050116135.1. Taxonomy (GTDB): domain Bacteria; phylum Desulfobacterota; class Desulfobacteria; order Desulfobacterales. Next base: position 4,328 of record JASFPF010000002.1, read on the forward strand.
CGAGTCAGGTCTGCCGCTGTGATATCGCGCACCTTTCCTGCGAATCTGTTCTCTTGCCCGTCTGGCTCCGAATTGAGGCCGGTGGCGATGACCGTAACCCGGAGCTCTTCCCCAAGGCTGTCATCCAAGACCGTGCCCCAAATAATTTCCGCCTCATCGCCAGCTTCGCTGCAAATTCGGTCCGACGCCTCTGCCATTTCGGCCATGGTCAGGTCCGTCCCACTCGTGATGTTCATCAAGACGCCACGAGCGCCGCCAATAGAAATGTCCTCCAAAAGGGGATGAGATATGGCTCTTTCAGCTGCCTCCAATGCCCGGTCCTCTCCGCTGGCGACACCGGTCCCCATGAGGGCCATTCCCGCCTTGGACATGGTGGTCCTGACATCAGCAAAGTCCAGGTTCACGAGACCCGGCATCATGATCAGGTCGGTGATCCCCTTCACGGAGTGGAGGAGGACCTCGTCCGCCCTCTTAAACATCTCCAGCATGGTGGCGCTCCTGGATGCCAAACCGCGGAGTCTGTCATTGGGAATGGTGATCACCGTATCCACCACGTCCTTGAGGGCCTTTAGCCCTTCTTCGGCCTGGTTCATCCTCTTCCTGCCCTCAAAGCTGAACGGTTTTGTGACTACCGCCACAGTGAGGGCCCCGGCCTCCTTGCCGACTTGCGCAACGACAGGCGCGGCACCGGTGCCGGTGCCTCCACCCAGCCCGGCGGTAATAAAAACCATGTGACTGTCTTGCACCGCCGTCCGGATCATGTCCAGACTCTCCATGGCCGCCTGTCGACCGATTTCCGGATTGGCTCCGGCCCCGAGCCCCTCGGTGAGTCTTTCCCCCATCTGGATGTTGACCGGCGCCTTTGACACTTCAAGGGACTGGACATCCGTGTTGGCCGATATGAACTTGACCCCCTGAAGTTTGGATGCAATCATGTTGTTGACCGCGTTCCCGCCGGCCCCACCCACACCGATCACCTTGATCTTAGCCGATTTTTCCTTCTCCACAAAACTAAACATCATGCTTCCCACCTCCTGTTTCTTTGTCTCTCTAGATAATTTCCTTGAACCATTTTTTCATGCGCGCCATGACACGATTAAAGATATTTCTGTCTCGAATCCTGAACTTCCTTGTAGGCTGGGATCTGGCACCATAGAGGACCAACCCCACGGCCGTGGCGTACATGGGGTTGCTGACCACGTCCACCAACCCTCTGATGCCCATGGGCCTGCCAATCCTCGTGGGAAGATCGAAGACAGACTCGGCAATGTCCACCACACCTTCCAACAAAGAGGACCCTCCAGTGACCACAACCCCGGACGTGATCACCTCCTCCATACCGGCCCGGTAGACCTCCCGATTGATCAGGTTAAAGATCTCTTCCACCCTGGGTTCTAGAATCTCTGCCAGGATCTGCCTGGACAGGGTCCTGGGTTTGCGTCCACCCACACCAGCGACCTCGATGGTGTCATCCTTGCCGATATGGCTCGGAAGGCAGGTGCCGTATTTCATCTTGATCTTCTCAGCTTCCCCCATGGGGGTTCTCAGGCCCACCGAAATATCATTGGTCAGATTGTTCCCACCCAGGGCCAGAACGGACGTGTGTTTGATGCTCTTGCCTTTGAAAATTGCCAGATCGGTCGTCCCACCGCCGAAGTCGATCAAGGCCGCACCCAAGTCCCTTTCTTCCTTGTTCAGAACCCCTTCACCGGATGCCAGGGATTGGAGTACGATATCGCACACATCGAGGCCGGCACTATTGGCACACTTGATCAGGTTATGAGCCGAAGTCACCGCACCGGTGACAATGTGGATTCTCGCTTCCAGCCGAACCCCGGACATTCCAAGGGGTTCCTGGATCCCATCCTGTTCGTCCACGATAAACTCCTGGGGAAGCACGTGAATGACCTCCCGGTCCGGGGGAATAGCCACGGCCCGCGCTGCATCAATCACCCGCTCAATGTCCTTTTGGGTGACCTCGTGGCCTTTGACGGCAACAATGCCGTGGCTGTTGAAACCTTTGATATGGCCACCGGCGATGCCGGCGTAAACCGATGTGATTTCGCAGCCCGCCATCAACTCTGCCTCTTCGATGGCTCGTTTGATAGAATCCACAGTCGATTCGATATTCACCACCACCCCCTTGCGAAGGCCCACCGAGGCATGGGTTCCGATGCCCACGATATCGATCCCATCCGGATTGATCTCACCGACCACGGCGCAAATCTTTGTCGTGCCGATATCCAGACCAACAATGAGTTCTCCATCCCCCTGCACTTTCATATCTCCTTTCGATAGCAGACCCCCAGGAGAGATACGCCTCCCGCAGGCCTAACCACCACCCGCTCTAAATCATTCAAATCGATGCACTCAATGTCCAACAACTCGTCCCCCCGCCTGAAATAAGACATCATGTCTCGCAGTCGGTTCAACTTTGACTCGTATTCATCGAAACCCAATTTGATGGCCAGGCCCTTTTCAAAACCGCAAAGGGTCAGCCCCATCTCCGGGTCTGCGTGGATATTGTGGATGGCGTCAAGGGGCAGAATGCTTCCGTGAAGCCGGCTCAAATGAAGCACCTTCATCATGGCCTTAAATACAGGGGAATGCCCCTGGCCATTCAGATCAATGTCTGAAACCGTCAGTCCGGTCACGACCGGGACCCTTATCTGGTCCGATGGTTCAACAGATTTAAATACCTGGCCAGTCTCATCCAGATAAAAAAGCCTGTTGAGCTTCAATATGGCGACGGGTGCGCGTTCCCTGACGCGAATATGAATCGAGTCAGGCAATTTTCTCTCCACCTCTGCAGCGCAAATCCAAGGATCAGCCAAGAGCCTTTGTCTGAGTAACCTCAGGTTCATCGCCAAAATGTTGTCATGGAGCGTCACCCCGGCCTGCTCCAAAATCGTCCTTTTTGAAAGTCTATGGTTTCCCTCAACGCTAATCGTCTGGGCCTCAAAGTAGGCGCTTTGCGTCAGGGCATCGTGGCCCAAGATGAAAAGCAGGCTTGTCCCGCCCATGGCAACGGCCACAAACCATAGCTTCAGGAACAGAACACAACGCCTCACGATCCGCTCTTTTTTCCGTGCAAGGCTGTTCTTATAGTAGTTCTTGCGAACCCGCTTCCTGACCAATGATCATCACCTCCGGCTCCAAGTGAACCGCAAATCGATCAAACACCATGTCCTGTACCTGTCTCACAAGTGCAACCACGTCAGAAGCCTTGGCAGCCCCTTGGTTCACAATAAAGTTGGCGTGTCTTGTTGAGACTTCTGCGCCCCCCTTCCGAAGCCCTTTTAGGCCGGCCTTGTCGATCAGCTCCCCCGCAGACACCTCTGCCGAGGGATTTCGAAATATAGACCCGGCGCTGGGCAAGGACAACGGTTGCGTCGACCGCCGTTTCCTTTGCATGTGGAGGGCCTCTTGGCGAAGGCCCTCACGATCTGATCGTTCCAGCATGAACTCAGCTCGCAAGATGATGCTGCCTTCTCCCAGGTTCAGTCCCCTGTACGAAAATTGTAGTCCATCCTTACCCACGGTGACGATGTCGCCATGCTGGCTGAGGAAAGATACGGACTTCGTGGTATCGGCCATGCATGAGCCCCAAGCACCTGCATTCATTCTGAGTGCGCCACCCACGGTTCCTGGAATACCCAGGGCGAAGTTGAGGCCTCCTAGGCCGTGGTCAAGGGCATACTTGCCCAGCTTCCGCACCAAGACACCCGCCCCGGCTATGATCTCCACCCAACCGTTGGGCAGCGGCTCCGAGGCCTGCTCAATGGACTCAAAACCGTTGGCAAGCTTGAGCACAAGGCCCCGTATGCCTCCGTCCCGGACCAATATGTTGCTGCCCGCCCCTAGGATCATGAATGGCAGGCCTCTGTCCTGGGCCCATCTGACCAGGTCCCTGAGCTGTTGATCTGTTCTGATGTGGAGCAAGGCATCAGCCGGGCCTCCAATGCCAAAGGAGGTATGCCGGCACATGGGTTCACTGAAGGCGACCTGCGAGCCAAAATGATCTGTGAGCCAGTTTTTTTCTGCGTCATTCATGGTTGGATTGCTCACTCAGCAATCTCTCTCCCACCTGCCAAACATTACCCGCCCCTAACGTCAAAAGAATGTCCCCTTCCCTCAAAATGCCTTTCAAATAAGATATGGCAGTCTCGTGGCCATCCTGAAACACCACGTCCTTGTGGCCGTGGAGACGGATGCCATCGTAGAGGGCTCGGCCGTTTATCCTTTCAATGGGGAGCTCGCCGGCAGGATAGATGGGAAGCACCACCAGGCTGTCTGCCTGGTAAAAAGACCGCGTAAAATCCTCAAAGAGCGCTGCCGTCCGCGAGTACCGATGAGGCTGAAAAACCACCACAAGCCGGCGACCAGGCCAACACTGACGCGCCGCTTCAAGGGTCACCTTGATCTCCGTGGGATGATGTCCGTAGTCGTCAACCATCGTCACACCCTCGACAGATCCCTTGACCTCCAGTCTCCGCTGGACCCCTTCCATCTCACTGAGCGCATCGGCGATCGTCCCAAAGGGAATCCCGAGTTCCAGGCCAACCGCGATCGTGGCCATGGAGTTGTATACGTTGTGTAAGCCAGGAAGATTTAGCTCTACTGGTCCCTGCGGCTTTCCATGATGAAACAGGAGGTATCGGCTTCTTAATCCTTTAAAGCCCACCTCCCTGGCTTCAAAGTCTGCCTGAGAAGTTAGGCCGTAAGTGATAAACCGCTTCTCAATCTTGGGAATGAGGTCTTGAATCCCCTCGTTGTCCAGACACACCACGGCCATCCCGTAAAAGGGCACTTTGTTGATAAAATCAAGAAATACCTCTTTGATCTGACGCAGATCCTGGTAGAAATCCAGATGTTCGGCATCAATGTTCGTCACCACGGCAATGGTGGGAGACAGCCTCAGAAAAGACCCATCGCTTTCGTCTGCCTCGGCCACAATGAATTCTCCCTGACCCAAACGGGCATTACTGCCAAGGCTGTTCAGTTTTCCGCCATTGACCATGGTCGGATCATAGCCGCCCTTCTCCAACACAGAGGCAATCATCCACGTAGTCGTGGTCTTGCCGTGAGCACCGGCCACAGCAATGCCGTACTTAAGACGCATCAATTCTGCCAGCATCTCACCCCGTGGGATGACCGGCACCATGGCCTTTCTGGCTGCCACGACCTCAGCGTTCTCCGGCCCGACAGCAGAAGAGACAACCACAACGTCCGCCCCCTCAATATACTGCGGGCTGTGACCCTTGAACACGCTCCCGCCAAGTTGTCCCAGACGCCTAGTGATGTCCGTTGACTTCAGATCTGAACCACTCACCTTGTAACCCAGGTTCAAGAGGAGCTCTGCCATGCCGCTCATGCCGATTCCGCCGATTCCCACAAAATGAATATGATACGATTTCTGATACATCGGCCACTAACTCATCACCACCAACCTGCGGCACTCATCCACAATAAGCTCTGCAGCCTTGCGACGTCCCAAGGCTTCGGCCCCGATGGACATGCCCTGCAACGCCTTGGGGTTTGATACGTAATGATCTATTCTTTCAGCCAAGCGCTCACCGTTCAAGTCCCCCTCGACGACAACCTCGCCGCCGCCGGCATCAGCCACATAGCGGGCATTCAGCTCCTGGTGATTGCTGGCGGCAAAGGGAAATGGGATGAAGATGGCGGGCTTACCCAGGGCTGTCAACTCAGCGATTGTCGTCGCCCCGGCCCTACAAATGACGAGCGCCGCTGACCGGTAAACACTGGCCATATCCTGGAAGAAAGGCTCCACCGTCGCCTCTATCCTATGCCGTTCATAGGCACTGGCAACCCATGATGCATCTCTCGGCCCCGTCTGATGGATAAAGCGCATTCGAGCGGGTTCTTTCAGATGATCGAGGGCCTCCACCACCGCGCAGTTGATGGCATGGGCCCCCTGACTGCCGCCCAGGACCAGCACCGTAAACCGACCGGCAGTTCTTTCGGTTGCCTTCACGGTAAGGAGTTCTCGTCGTACGGGGTTGCCTGTCACCACGGTCTTCGAGGTCTTAAATATGGCCAAATTGTCCGGGAAGGTGATGCATACCCGATGGGCAAATCGTCCCAATATCCGATTCGTCAGTCCTGGGATGAGATTTTGCTCATGGATCACCAATTTCTTGCCCATAAGCTTGGCGGCTAGCGCCACGGGTCCGGAGGCGTATCCACCAACGCCGATGATGATGTCCGGATCAAATCGCCGAATGATTCCCACGGCTTGCCAGAACGCCTTTGGGAGCTTGGCCAATGAGCGAAGCTGTCGCCATAGTCCTCGTCCCTTAAGACCCTGTGCTGAAATACCCACGTGATCAAATCCTTTCTGTGAAAGTGTCGATATCTCCAAGGCATTGTCCGTCCCAACAAACAGGATCGCCCCTGCCGGCCTGCTCACCCTGAATTGCTCAGCTAGGGCCATGCCCGGGAACAGATGCCCACCGGTACCGCCCCCAGCAATGAGAACCCTCATGTCAGGCGCCCCGACGGGCTGAGATGTTCATGAGCATCCCGACAGTCGCTGCACTCATGATCAGGGACGTGCCTCCGTAGCTGACAAAGGGAAGGGTCAAGCCCTTGGTGGGCATCAGCCCAAGGGCCACACCGGTATTAATGCAGGCCTGCAAACCGAGGCCTACGGTCAACCCTGTCGCCAAAAAGGTGGCAAAAAGATCACGTGCCCTCATGGCAATCACGATCCCCCGCCAGAAGATCATGGCATATAGGGCCATCATGAAGCCCACGCCGACCAGCCCCAACTCCTCTCCCACCACAGAAAAAATAAAGTCTGTATGAGGTTCTGGGAGATAGAAAAGCTTCTGGTAACCATTGCCGATGCCGGAGCCAAAAATCCCACCCGAGCCAAAGGCCATTAGAGAATGGACAATCTGATATCCGGCGTCGCCCTGATACGCCCAGGGGTCCAAAAAGCTCAGGAATCTTTTCAGGCGGTATGGCGCGAGAATCATCATATAATAAGCAAGGGGCACAATGGCGGCGAAAGATAAAATGAGGTAAGACACACGCACCCCCCCGACAAAGAGCATGATCCATACGATCAAGGCAATCATGGCCGCCATGCCGAAATCGGGCTGCATGACAATCAGGACGGCGAAACAGGCAAAGAGAATCGCATGGGGAAGAAAGCCAACACTGAATTCCTTGATTTTCTCCTGCTTCTTGCTCAAAGAGTAAGCCAAATAGATGATGACGGCCAGTCGTGCGAATTCTGATGGCTGAAATGACACGCCAAAGGCTCTCAACCATCGTTTAGCCCCCCCGACTGCCTGCCCCACGCCAGGCACATAAAGGACGACTAACGCCACAAAAGCGATGCCCAGGATCGGATACGCCAAGGTCTTGTACAGAGAATAAGGCACGTGTCGACAACACACGAGCACCAAGACCGCCACCAGGGCATGGACCAGCTGTCTGTTGAAAAAAAAGGTGTCGCTACCGAAGCGCTTCATGGCCACCATGGAGCTGGCACTGTAGACCATCACAACCCCCATGCCCAGCAGCACGAGCATGCCCAGCAGGAGAAAGTGATCATAACCGCGGTCTTGCTTTTTTTGTTTTTGCCTAGTCATTCTGTATGGTTTCGTAAAAAGTCGATTTTACGCGTTTATCATTTGTCCCTCGTCATTGAGGTTGTTAACGGCCTTGCAAAAAGCCTCACCGCGCTCAGCATAATCGGTGAACATATCAAAGCTCGAACATGCTGGTGACAAGAGGACCACATCTCCCGGCGTCGCCGCCTGTGCGGCTAAATGGACAGCCTCCTCAAGACTGGTCGCCTTTTGGCAGTCCGTTGCCCCACTCACTGCATGGAGGATCTTTTCCCTGGCCTCCCCGATGGCAATGAGCCGCTTCACCCGCTCTCTGATCAGTCCCCTGAGCACCGTGTAGCTCCCACCCTTGTCCCGTCCCCCCATGATCAAGACTACAGGCGCGTCAAAACTCTCAAGGGATCTCATGACGGCCCCCACATTGGTCCCTTTGGAGTCGTTGTAATACTGAACGCCATGAACTGTCCTGATGTGTTCAAGCCTGTGATGCAAGCCCTTAAACGTGTCCAGGGTACTCTGGATGCCTGATTTATGAGCGCCGGCTGCCCAGGCCGCCAAACTGGCGGCAGTCGCATTTTCGACATTGTGCACGCCCTTCAACTGGAAGTTCGCCAGGCTCAACGTAGGCCGGGCCCTTCCTGGCACCTGAAAAACGATCTTATCACCCTGGAGCCCCCCCCCTTTTTTTCCATCATGGGCGTTGATGTTGAAATAGAGCTTCTGGGCCCGCAGGGCTGATTCCAGAGGGAGTATTAGGGGATCCGCCCCGTTTAAAACGGCAATGTCCGTGCTGTCTTGATTCTCAAACAACCTCCCCTTTGATCGGATGTATGCGTGAAAATCCTTGTAACGATCCAGGTGATCCTCGCTGATATTCAAAAGGACGCCCACCTTCGGCCTGAAGCTTTCCATGGTATCGAGTTGAAAACTGCTGATCTCAGCCACAATCACATCGACACGGCTGCCTGAATCCACATAGCCGATCAGAGGGGCTCCGATATTGCCTCCCACAAAGACCTCAAGACCAGATGCCTTTAACATCTCTCCAACAAGGTTGGTCGTCGTGGTTTTACCATTGGTGCCGGTTATGGCTACAATCGGTTCTTTGATATGTCGAACCGCCAGCTCCAGTTCACCGATGACTGGTATGCCCGCCTTCCTTGCCGCCTCAATGGGCCCTATGGTATGGGGCACTCCCGGACTCAATACGATAAGATCACACTTCAAAAAAGTCTCTGTCTTGTGGGGCCCAAGCTCAAGGGACACGCCCATGGCCAGGGCTTGCTCTGCACAAGGACCAAGCTGGTCTTGTGTCAAGAGGTCAGCGGCCGTCACCTGGGCCCCCTGGTTTCTCAGGAAGCGCGCTGCCGCAAGTCCCGTCTTGGCGAGACCCACCACCAAAACCTTTCTATTCTTCAGGTTCAAACCTGTGTTCCTCGTAACATGTCAAACCTTTGAAAATGTCAGTGCACGTCTCGAGACCTTTTCATAACCTCGTCTCGCTCTTTGGTATGAGGCTTTTGACCCATCCACGTGCTCACTCACTAAATCGCAAAAACTCGGATTTATCCGTTCCAAATGTCAACGGTCCTATCGTAACTTCAACGTGCTGAGGGACAATAGCCCTAAGAATATCGCAATGATCCAAAACCTCACGATCACCTTCGGCTCAGCCCATCCCTTTAGTTCGAAGTGATGGTGGATGGGGGCCATTCTGAAAATACGGCGCCCGTTGGAGACCTTGAAAAAGCCGACCTGAAAAATGACGGAAAGGGCCTCTATCACAAAGATCCCCCCCACCAAGGCCAGAAGAATCTCATGCTTCGTCATGACCGCAGCTGCACCCAGGGCGCCCCCCAAAGGCAGAGAGCCCACATCCCCCATGAATACTTGTGCCGGGTAAGTGTTGTACCAGAGAAATCCCATACCAGCCCCGACAACCGTGCCACAGAACACTGCCAGCTCTCCACTCCCGGGAACATACTGGATCTGAAGATAGTTGGCGATCTTGACGTGTCCTGCCACGTAGGACAAAACCACGTAGGTGGCGGCCGCCACGGTCACAGGGCCGATGGCAAGACCATCTAAACCATCAGTCAAATTGACCGCATTGGAGGTCCCTACGATAACCAGTGCAGCGAAGAGGATGTAACCCCATCCCAGGTCGGGGTTGATCCCCTTGAGAAATGGCACACTGACATGGGTGTCAAAATCCGGCCGGGCGTAAAGAAGTCCCCCAACAATCAATCCGATAAACACCTGCGCCAACAGCTTGGCCCTGCCCCGCAGCCCTTGGCTCTGCTTTTTTCGCTCCATCAGGTAGTCGTCTACAAAGCCAATGGCACCATAACTGATGGTGACGAGGAGGACGATCCAAACAAAGACATTGGTCAGGTTACCCCAAAGGAGGGTGGCAGAAACAATGGCAAATAGGATCAACAGCCCCCCCATGGTAGGGGTACCCGTTTTTGTGGCGTGAGTCGGGGGACCCTCATCCCTCACGTACTGGCACACGCCGCGCTCCGTCAGTTTTCTTATCACCCACGGCCCAAGGACCAAGCATATCAACAGGGCCGTGAGGCTGGCATAGATGGTCCGGAATGTAATGTAGCGAAATACATTAAACGCCGAGATCGTCGTGTGAAGTGGGTAAAGTAAGTGGTAGAGCATCGCTTAAGCTGACTGGTTAAGGGTCATTGATCATCTTCATCATCATTTGTCATTGATAATGGTTTCGTAATAAGTCGATTTTACTCGCTCCGTGAACATTTTGGGGTCGTTCGCAAAACACTTTTTACGAGTTTATCATCGATGACGTTTTATTCCTTATCTCACCGATCCGAGAACCTGTCGGGCATCTCCCATGTGACTAGCCCTTTTGTGCCTGCAGTCCTTCAATAACTTTTTCCATGGCCATAAGGCGTGAACCCTTCACGAGGATCCAATCGCCTGGACCCAAACGCCCTTTGACCGCCTCCACAATTGCATCATGGCTGCCGATGAAAATCTTTCCAGGATCCATCCCAGCGCCTGTGGCCCCTTCTGCCACGACCCGTGCAAATTCGCCCGTAGCGTAAAGGCGAGTCGTGCCCGCCCGGGTGGCCAGTATCCCAAGCTCTCTGTGGGCACTGTCGGCATGCTCACCCAGTTCCAACATGTCTCCGACGATCAAGATGCCTCTGCCATTGCCCTTCAAGGAGCCAAGGGTGTCAATGGCAAGAGCCATGGAACCTGGATTGGCATTATATGAATCATTAATCAGGTGAACGCCCCCTGGAAGGGTCAAGATCTCCATACGCCCGGGCATAGGGACCATCGTTTCTAAGCCTTTCTTTACCTCTTCCATGGACAGCCCCAATCGATAGCCTACGGCTGCGGCGGCCAAGGCGTTGTAAATGGCACCGTTGCCCGTAATGGCCAGACGCACGCGGATCGACTCATCGTACCAAAAAAGGTCAAATGAAGAGCCCGACAGTGACTGAGATACAGGGGTGGCCCACACCTCAGCCGAACTGTGAATCCCGAAGCTCACCACACGCCCCCCAAACTGCTCCGCTAGCCGACAAATCCTCTGGTCATCGATATTGAGGACCGCTGTCCCATCTCCACCCAGGGCTTCAAGGAGCTCACCCTTCGCCCGCATGACCCCGTCTACATCCTTTACTCCCGCCAGGTGGCCGGCCTCTATGTTGGTAATCACCCCGATGTGAGGCTCGCAGATTTGGGCCAGACGGCCGATCTCGCCGGGGTGATTCATGGCAAGTTCAACGACAGCCCATTCATGGTCTTGCCTCAAGCGAAACAAGGTGAGGGGCAATCCGATCAGATTGTTGAAGTTGCCAGCCGTTTTCAACACGGAAAAGGTCTGACCCAAGACAGCCGCTGTCATCTCCTTGGTGGTTGTCTTACCGTTTGTGCCAGTTATGGCCACCACCGAGACATTGCTTTGTCTACGACGAAAGGCGGCCAGGTCGCCCAGGGCCTTCAAGGTATCGGGCGTCGCCACCCAGCACCGGCCTTTTCCGAAATCAGGGGATCCCGAGGCCATATGGGCCTCGCTAACCAGAACCCCCGCAGCCCCTCTATCAAAGGCATCCTTTACAAACCGGTGTCCGTCGTGCGTTTGTCCCGAAATGGCCACAAAAAGCTCGCCCCCTTGAGTGGTGCGGGAATCTGTGGAAATGCCCTGAAAGCGAGTCGTGTCATTCCCGGAAACCAGACGCCCTCCCGTTGCCTCTAATACCTCTGAAATACTCCAGGTGTTTTTGTCAGTCATCATTGGCTACCTGACATCCTATCGAGTGCCTTCTTTGCCTCAATCCGGTCATCAAAGGGGATGGACCTTCCCTCTGTGATTTGATAGGTCTCATGTCCCTTGCCTGCCACCAGGACCGTGTCTCCATGACGGGCTGAACCGAGCCCCAATGCAATGGCACGCCTTCTGTCGGGCTCCACCACATACCCTGGCGTGTCAAACCCCTTTGCCAACTCCCGGGGTTCATATCGGCGGTTTCTCACAGAAGCCGTGCCTACCATGATTTCGGACAAGATGGCCTCTGGCACTTCGGTGCGCGGATTATCAGACGTCAGGACCGAAAGATCACTCAATCGGCCTGCAGCGACCCCCATCATGGGACGCTTGTCTCGATCCCGGTCCCCGCCACAACCGAATATGGTGATCAACCGACCGGATGTGAGTCCTCTCAACGCGGTCAAAACGTTTTCCAGGGCATCCGGTGTGTGGGCATAATCTACGAAGACGGAAAGACCCAACGGGTTGACCACAGGCTCAAGACGCCCAGGCACCCCGACAAGGGTCTCTATCCCCTTTTTCATCGTGGAGACAGGCAACCCCATGGCGGTCGCCACACCCGTGGCAGCCAAAATGTTGTATACGTTATGGCGCCCCACCAAGTGAGAAGCGAAATCGAAATAACCCCCAGGGGTCTTCACCCTGCCTGACGTGCCACCGATGCTGTTCTGAATACCTTCAGCCCGAATTTCACACCCTTGGGAGAGCCCCACTCGCAAGCATTTGGCAGAGACCTCTGAGGCGAGTTCTTTGCCCTTGCTGTCATCCCAGTTGATGACCGCCGTAGCCTTTGCCTGTTTCGACCTGGGCCGCAGGCAGTCGAGGCAGAGTCTTTTTTTACATTGCCAGTAGGTTTCCATGTCCCCGTGATAGTCGAGATGGTCCCTCGATAGATTCGTAAAAACCCCCACGTCGAACTCACAGAAGGCTACCCGATCCAGATCAAGGGCATGGGACGACACTTCCATGACCACATGGGTGATATCCCTGTCGACCATCTGTCGGAGTATCTGCATGAGGTCAAGGGATTCAGGCGTGGTGACCGGACTGGGGAATGTTTGACCGCCAAATCGGTAGTTAATGGTGCCAATAACCCCCACATTGAAACCCGCAGCACCCAGGATGGCTTCGACGAGGTATGCCGTCGTCGTCTTCCCGTTGGTGCCAGTAATGCCGATGACAAAAAGGCTGTGCGACGGATCTCGGTAAAATGCTGCGGAAAGAGCCGCCAGGGCCCGTCGGGCATTATCAACCTTGACCACGCTGACCGATGATGGACCGGACCAACCTTTTTCCGTGACAACAGCCAAGGCCCCCCTCTGGACGGCATC
>JASFPF010000003.1:0-17305 GCA_050116135.1 Deltaproteobacteria bacterium
CGGATCGAGATTCAGAGCCGTAACATATGAGGATGATTCTGGCATCTGAGAGATTCCCGTAGGTTTCGTACTTGACAATCTTCGCTGCGTCCTTCTTGACCTTGTCGAGTAAGTGCCGAACCAGCTCTTCTTCAGCATCAGGATTAATCGTAGGATAGTTTTTCTCAAGTTCATGGGTAAGGCCTGTCCTATGACGGCGATGACCCTTGCCTATAATCTCAAAATCAGGATCGAGTGGAATAGGAGGAAGATCAGGAATACTAATGGGCTCCTCCATGTGTCCTATGATCTCATCTAACAGCAAGACGACCGGCGTGAAATACGCCTGAGCAAGCCTGCAGGCCTCATAGGTGAGGAGCAAGGTCTCCTCAACAGAGTTGGGTACCAGGACGATGACAGGTCTGTCCCCGTGGGTTCCCCATCTTGCCTGCATCATGTCCCCTTGCCCCATCCATGTGGGCATACCCGTGGAAGGACCACCGCGCTGGACATTGACACAAATGACCGGCGATTCAATCATGGCCGCAAAGCCAAGGCCCTCGGACATCAAGCTGAAACCAGGGCCTGAAGTAGCCGTGACGGCAATCGCCCCCGCCAGCCCAGCCCCTGAAATAGCCTGTATGGAGCCGATCTCATCTTCCATTTGGATGAAGGCCCCCCCACGTCTTGGGACCATCAAAGAAGCGCGGGTGGCAATCTCAGACGCAGGGGTAATGGGATAACCCGCATACACAACGCGACGCTTGCTCCCTGCAGCACAACACAACCCTTCAACCACAGCATCATTTCCGGTAAGCAAGACCTTTTTCTTGTCCTTCGTCATCATGAAGCTCCAAAAAAACAAAATTTGCTACTAAATTTTTCTTTTTAGCAAACAAGTTGATCAGTTGTCAACGTCTTCAACCCTGACGCGTCCTTCCCATGGGACCAGCCATTGAAAGCCCTGAGCACCCATGCTATACGAACAGGCTGTCAACCCTAATATTGCATAAAAAATATGGCAAAAGGTCTTCAAAAACAGTAACGACTTGTCCTTAACGTTAGGGGCAACACACTAACAACTAGACAGCATACAAGGTTCTCATGTCCAAAGACGTCAAAAAAGCCGTTATCCCCGCTGCCGGTTTGGGCGTTCGGCTGCGGCCGCTAACGACGTATCTCCCAAAGGAACTTCTCCCCATAGGGGAGAAGCCCATGATACAGTATACCCTGGAGATGTACATGGCATCTGGCATATCCGAATTTGCCATCATCACCAGCCCTCATAAACCGATGCTCCGGGATTTCATTACGGGTAACTGGAAGCCCCCCACCCTTCCATTCCACTGGGATGCTGCGCTATATCGCAAGCTTGAAGCGTGCCGCACGGTTTTTCTCACCCAAGACGAGCCCAGGGGGGTCGCTGATGCCGTGGCTTTAGCACGTGACTTTGTGGGCGATGAACCTTTTGCCTGTCTTATGCCGGATTGCCTCCTTTTTTCAGACCAGCCCCTGGCACAGCAGTTATTGGAGGGCTGTGAAAGGCATCAGAGCCATGTGATCGGGAGCATTTACATTAGAGGTAACGATGCCCGCCGGTACGGCAATGTGGGTATCCTGGAGACGGATAGACTTCATGGTTCATGTTTTGTCATTACTTCCCTGTCTGACAAGAAGCAGAGCCCCCTGTCTCTGCAGCCCGGAGAAACCATTCACAAGGGCTTTGGGGGAGGCATTTACCTGCCGGAATACTTCCACCTCGTAGAAGCCATTCGTTCAAGTGTCAAAGGGGAGGTAGACGACGTGCCCATCCATCACCTCTTGATCAAAGAAGCAAAACTCTTGGGCATTGTCCTTGAAGGTGCTGCCTTTGACGCCGGCCACCCGCTGGGATTTCGTGCTGCCGTCCATTACGTGGGGCGAAACCTTTGTGCCACGTCTCATATGCCTTCAAAAGGGTCTCCAAGTAGGACACCCAGAGGATATGCATGACCTCGCCAAGCCTACTTCTGAAAGCATGGGGTATCCGTCCTCGCAAGTCCATGGGCCAGCATTTCCTCACAGATCCCAATGTAGGCGCCATGATTCTTAGACGGGGGGCCTTCGACCCCCTGGACATCATCGTCGAAATCGGGGCCGGCTTGGGCGCCCTTACCGTTCCCTTGGCCCTCCACGCCAAGCAGGTCTTAGCTGTGGAGCCAGACAGAAGAATTGCCCTGCTTCTCAAGAATGAGCTCTTGGCCTCGGGGGTCTCCAATGTCACCATTATAGAGAAGGACATCCTGAAGTGCGACATAGAAGCCATGGCCGAGGCATCAGATAGGCGGCTCACGGTGGTCGGTAACCTACCCTATCATATCTCTTCCCAAGTCCTTATTCTCTTGATCAACTCTCGCAAATTCATTGATCGTGCTGTTCTGATGTTTCAAAAAGAAGTCGCCGAACGTCTTCTGGCCAAGCCTGGCAGCAAGGCTTATGGGAGGCTCTCGGTCTTGATTCAGTATTGTGCAAGTATCTATGCCATGGGTCACGTAGGTGCCTCGTCGTTCTACCCAAGACCGAAAGTGGATTCGGAGGTTGTTGGCATGCGCTTCCTTGACTCGATCCCTTTTCCTGCCGCCAATGAGGCGTTTCTCTTTGAGGTCATCCGAACAGCTTTTGGGAAAAGACGCAAGATGCTAAAAAACGCCCTCATGAGCGGCGATCTTGGGCTTGGGAGTCCGCAGCTATCGGAGGCCCTGGAACGGGCCCATATCGATCCGAGAAGACGCGCTGAGACGCTGAATGTGGAAGAATTTGTGAGGCTGGCCAACCTGCTGGAGACACGAGATGGTGTGATGGTTATACCAGAAACCGATCGAGGAAATTGACATTGTTATCAAAAAGTATTAAGTTTATAGTTTATAATTTTGGAGACCATTATCAAACTTATCAAGGAAACACAGCCCATGCAGCAGGAAGCCAATCGTCTGCTGCAAGCAGGGAGGATCATCGCCTTTGTCCCCACCATGGGCTATTTTCACGAGGGACATCTCGCTCTCATGCGGGAGGGACGAAAACATGCAGATGCCTTAATCGTCAGCATCTTTGTGAACCCCACACAATTTGCCCCAACAGAAGACTTTCAGGCTTACCCCAGGGATCTGAATCGGGATGCCCGCATGGCCAAGTCTGTGGGCGTTGATGTGATCTTTGCCCCCGAACCAGAGGCCATGTATGACAAAGATCACGAGACCTATGTGAATCTGGATTGGCTACCTGAACACCTGTGCGGCCCATCGCGTCCCGGCCATTTTCGCGGTGTTGCCACTGTGGTGGCTAAGCTCTTTAACATCGTAAAGCCTCATGTGGCCCTTTTCGGGGAAAAGGATTATCAACAACTGTTAGTCATCCGGCGGTTGGTCAGGGATTTGAATTTTGATATACGCATCATTGGAGTCCCCATAGTGAGAGAAGCGGATGGCTTGGCCATGAGTTCTCGCAATAGCTATTTGTCGCCAGATGAAAGGCGTTCGGCCCTGTCGTTGCACAAGTCGATCCAACTGGTCCAAGACAGGGTGGCTCAAGGCATTGGGGATGCCAGTCAACTCATCGCCGAAGCATCAGGGCTGATTCGTTCCCATCCTCATACTAGGATCGATTATGTGACCCTGTGCGACCCGGAAACCCTGGAGAATGTGCATGCTGTTGGGAGGCCAACCTTGATGGCCCTGGCAGTGCACGTAGGTAAAACGCGCTTGTTAGATAATACGATCTTGACACCTTAAAGGCCGTTAACCTCAAATCACAACCCACGATGACAGGAGATTGCAGGTGCTATAAATGATTCGAACATTACTAAAATCAAAGATTCACCGTGCCAGAGTCACACATGTAGACATAGACTACGAGGGAAGCCTTGGTATCGACGGTGACCTTATGAAGGCAGCCGATATCCTCCCCTACGAGCTGGTTCAAGTTTATAATATCAGCAACGGAGAGCGATTCGAGACCTATGCCATTGAGGAGCAACCAAGTTCGGGTATGATTGCTTTGAAGGGAGCGGCCGCACGAAAAGGAGCACGGGGGGACCTAATCATCATTACTTGCTATACGACCGTAGATGACCAAAGTCTAAAAGACTTCAGGCCAGCTGTTGTTCTTGTGGATCAGGGAAATCAAATAAAGGAGGAAAAATGAGCAAAAAGAACTTCTTGTTCACTTCAGAATCGGTAACAGAAGGGCACCCGGACAAGGTGGCCGACAGGATATCAGACACAATCCTTGATAGCATACTCGAACAAGACCCAAAGGCCCGGGTCGCCTGCGAGACCCTTGTGACAACAGGCCTTGCCTTCATAGCCGGAGAGATCACAACGACCTGCTATGTGGACATGCCTCATATTGTCCGCGAGACGATTCGAGATATCGGCTATAACTCATCAGGCATGGGATTCGACTGGGAGACCTGCGCTGTGATCACAAGCATTGACCAACAATCTCCAGACATCGCCCAGGGCGTAAACGGAAAAGGTCTTTCCAAGGAGCAGGGGGCGGGTGATCAGGGTCTCATGTTTGGCTATGCCTGCGACGAAACCCCCGAACTGATGCCCATGCCTATTTGTTATGCGCACAAACTGGCCATGCGCCTGGCAGAGGTACGAAAGAATGGGTCTCTTGATTTTCTTCGCCCGGACGGAAAATCCCAGATTACTATTGAATATGTGGATAAAAAGCCCAAGCGGGTGGAGGCTGTTGTGATCGCAGCTCAACACAGTCCAGACATCTCATATTCAAAGTTAAAAGAAGCCATAGTCGAAGAAGTGATTAAGAAGGTTGTGCCAAAAAAAATGATCGACGGCGATACGAAGTATTTCATTAATACAACGGGACGCTTCGTAGTCGGCGGGCCCATGGGAGATGCGGGCCTGACGGGCAGAAAGATCATTGTAGATACTTACGGTGGCCAGGGGAGCCACGGCGGAGGGTGCTTCTCTGGAAAAGATCCTTCCAAGGTGGATCGCAGCGCCTCCTATATGGCCAGACACGTTGCCAAGAATATTGTGGCGGCCGGGCTGGCCAGGAAATGTGAAGTGCAAATGGCTTACTCCATTGGTGTGGCACGTCCGGTTTCCGTGCTCGTTGACGCCTTCGGTACAGAAGCGATTCCCCGAACGCGAATCTGCGAAATTGTCAATGAAGTCTTTGACCTCAGGCCGGCAGCCATCATTGAATATCTGGACCTCTTGCGGCCCATTTTCAAGAAGACTGCCTGCTACGGCCACTTTGGACGGAATGATCCGGACTTTACATGGGAAAAGACGAATATGGTGGACGTCCTCATCAAAAAGGCAGGTATAAAAAAACCTAGCAAAAAGGCGATACGGACAAAAGGCACCGCTAGGAGTAAGAGTTGACGATTCGAAAGGCTTATGTGACTCAGCCAAAGCGCAGGCCTCGAGAACAGGCCGGTTGATTTGTGAAAAGAAGCAAAACATGAGACCGCTAAGGCTCTAACAAGACGCAACCAGAGATGAAAGGAAGGTTTTCATGGAGTATGACATCAAAGATGTAAGATTGGCGTCACAGGGGAAAAAACGCATTGAGTGGGCCAAGCAAAGCATGCCGGTCTTGGAACGAATCAAAGCTCGATTTTCAAAGGAAAAACCCTTGAAGGGGATACGCCTTGGGGCTTGCCTCCATGTGACCACAGAAACAGCGGCCCTCATGCAGACGCTCAAGGCCGGAGGCGCCGACGTGAGGCTATGCGCTTCTAATCCCCTCAGCACCCAGGATGATGCGGCGGCCTCTTTGGTGAAGCATGACAAGATTTCGGTGTTTGCCATCAAAGGGGAAAACAACAGGACCTATTACAAGCACATCCACGGCGTCCTTGATCTTAAGCCTGTGTATACCATGGATGATGGGGCAGACCTCGTCTCTACCCTTCACTCGGAACGAAAGGAACTCCTGGTGTTTGTCAGGGGGGGCACCGAGGAGACCACCACGGGAATCATCCGTCTGAGAAGTATGGCGGCTGCCGGGGTCTTGAAGTACCCTATTATTGCCGTCAACGACGCCAATACGAAGCACCTTTTTGACAACCGATACGGCACGGGGCAAAGCACGATCGACGGCATTCTCCGGGCTACCAATCGTCTCTTTGCAGGCTGCAAATTTGTCGTGTGTGGCTATGGTTGGTGCGGCCGGGGGGTCGCCATGCGGGCAAAAGGTATGGGAGCCAATGTCATCGTCACAGAGACGGATCCCTTGAGGGCCCTGGAAGCCGTTATGGACGGATATTCGGTCATGCCGATTAAGGAAGCTGCCAAGATCGGTGATATGTTTTGCACCTTGACCGGAGACATCAACGTCATCAGCCGACCACACTTCAAACTCATGAAGGATGGCGCTATTCTCTGTAATTCAGGGCATTTTAATGTGGAAATCGATCTGTCAGAGCTTGAGCGTATGACCAAGAGGAAAAGACAAGCCCGGCCTTTGGTCGTTGAATATCTCCTGGAAAACGGCAAGAGAATCAATGTCCTGGGAGAAGGTCGCCTCATCAATCTTGCTGCCGCAGAAGGACATCCTTCCAGCGTCATGGACATGAGCTTTGCCAATCAGGCCCTTTCCATCGAGTATATGGCCAAGAGAAAAAAGCCCCTTCCAGTGGATGTCTATCCAGTGCCAGAACAAATCGACAAAAAAATTGCCCGGGAAAAGCTGGCAACCATGAACGTTGCCATCGACACCCTCACAAGCCAGCAGAAAAAATATCTTGCTTCATGGGACATGGGCACTTAAGGAGTTCCACCGATACGATATATTTCACGGTCATAGATGCCAGGGCTTGAAATGTCCTTGGTTCAATCATGATGAATAATAACCTTACGTGGCGCCTTCACCGCTCTGGTAGGCATTGAGGATGCTTGCCGCTGCCTCCTCAATGGCCTTGTCAGAGATATCCATGATCCGCCACCGGCCGTTTTGTTCGTAATATGTTTGACACCATGCGATCTCGTCGGCGATTTTCACCGGGTCAGCATACTTGGCATAGGGTCCGAGCCCCAATTGCGCCAGCCTCGCCTCTCGGACCTTCACAAGACTTTCCACACTAATGATGAGGCCGAAGACCTTTTGTTGATCTACCTTGAACAACTCTTCGGGTGGCACCATATCCGGATGAAGCGGGATGTTGGCAACCTTCCATCCCTGATGGGCGAGATAGACCGAAAGGGGCGTCTTCCCGCTTCTGGAAAGCCCTACCAGGATCAAGTCGGCCATTCTTAAACCCTGGGAAAGCTTCCCGTCGTCATGTTTGACGGCAAAGTTAATCGCCTCAATCCGTCGGTAGTATTCATCATCCAGGGCGTGTTGTCGTCCAGGAATTTCCGATGGTTTTTCTCCCAAGAACGTGGACAGGTGCATGATAAAGTCACCAATAACGTCGATGGCCTCAATGCCGTGGGAATCGGCCTCCCCTATCAAGAAATCCCGCAGCGATGGCTCGACCACGCTGAAGGCCACCAGGGCCTTGTCTTTTGCAGCCTCCTTGACAATATGCCTGACCTGTCGTTCTTCCCGCACCTGAAAAAAGGTTTTAAGCGCCACCTTCTCAGGGCTAAACTGCGACAGGGATGCCTTGGCGATCTTGCTAATGGTCTCTCCCGTGCCTTCTCCAACCAGGTAAATAGGTTTGACCGTGGAATCAGTTTTTTTGGGTGTCACTTTCTTTTTTTTCATAGATGATTCCAAAGAAAAAAAGTTGTATTCCCCTCCCTAATGAGTTTGCCCCCGGGGTATTCAGAGCCAAGGGGCTTGACGAGTACATCAGCTGAAACCGCCTTGCCTAAACGGGCCATGTAAGGCACGAGCTCTAGCGGTGGCCTCACAGAATAAATAAAGTCCAACTCGCGGTATAAATACAGGTCGGGCTTTGTGATATCGTCGATGAAGACTTCAAGCCCTTTGTATGTGAAGGGCTTAATGTCACTAGCAAAGATCTGTATGCCCCTGTGGGCACAAGCCAGAGCAATGTCAGGAAAATGGCCGACACCAATCTCTGCCCCATAACGATATCTGCTACAAATGTAGTCGACTAGGCCTTGGCAGCTGGTCCGCACGACTTAATCTTCCATAGATCTCCAGAAAAACACGTCTTCCATGGGTATCTTTGCTATCTTTGGGTTGCACACGATCCCCAGAGCCTGTTCCAGTTGGATCTTTTGCTCTACCATGGCCACGCCTCGCCTAGATGCCACAACCGTATCTGGGAGCACTGAAATAGAAGTGCAACCACATCGAATCATAAACTCCAAATAGTCCGGATAGACGCTGGGCGCCTGCCCACAGATGGACGTGGTCACGCCATGTTTTTTGCATACGGCAATCGTATAGGCGATGGCCCGCAGGACACCCAGATTCCTTTCATCATAAAGCTCCTGGACCGAGGTGTCATTTCTGTCCACACCCAGGACCAGCATGGTCAAATCGTTGGTCCCAAAGCTGACGCCATCGATTCCCTCCTTGCAGAATTCTTCGATCATGAAGCAGGCGCTGGGAACCTCGACCATGATCCAGAGTTGAAAATCTGGATTACCACGATGATCTAAGCCTTCCTCCTGCATGATTTTCAGCGCCTCCCGATAAACCTTGAGGGTCCTGACAAAAGGGAGCATGACCCATATATTGGTGAAACCCAAGGCTTCTCTGGCCCGTCTAATGGCTTGCAGCTCTAGTCTGAAGATATCATCTTCCTTGATGTACCTGTATTGCCCCCGGTAGCCGATCATGGGGTTCGGGCCGACGTGATCCCGCTCGTACTTTTCGCCTCCGGGCAATTCCAGAAATTCATCAGGCTTAAAATCCAGAAATCTGTAAACCACAGGCCCAGGGAAAAACGCCTCGGCCATCGCCCCGATGCCTTGGGCAAAGGTATCCACCATGACCTGGGCGCCCCCTTCTTCCAACAGGAGCCTGGGATGTTTCCCGATGCTCAGCATCAAATGTTCGGCGCGAAGAAGGCCCACGCCATCCGCCTGAGTCTCCTCGGCTACCCTCTTGGCAATTTCGGGAATAGACATGTTGACATAGACCTTGGTGGCCGTGATGGCCTGCGCTGCCGCGGCTGGCGCCATCGGTGCCTTGAACTCTTCCTGCTCAATGGCACCTTTGAAAACAAGACCTCTTTGGCCGTCTACTGTCACCATCTCACCGTCTGTAAGAACCTCCGTGGCGTTTTCAGTACCAACAATGCACGGGACCCCCAACTCCCGACTCACGATGGCCGCATGACACGTTTTGCCGCCCAAATTCGTGACAATGGCAGAGGCGATTCTCATGGCGGGGACCCAATCAGGCGTGGTCATCTTCGTCACCAAGACGCCCCCCTTTTCGAAATTGGAGATCTCTTTCACATCGGGCATGATCCTCACTCGCCCTGATCCCTGTCCGGGACTCACCCCCATGCCTCTTACCAGTATATCCTCTTCCATGAAATCTCCCCTTTCTTCTGTCTTGACTTCTCCCTTTGCCCCGTGCACGGTTTCCGGCCTGGCCTGGAGAATGAAGATCCGACCGTCCTTGTCAATGGCCCATTCGATGTCCTGTGGGGACCCATAGTGATTCTCTATCTGAATGCCATACTGGGTCAAACGAATGATGGCCTTATCACTCAATGCCGGACTTTGTTGCATCTTTTTGGGGACATTAACCCATTTGGTGCTCCCCTTCTTGTCCGATACGATTTGTTTGCTTTTCCTGAAGATTTGTTTGTCCAGAATGCGAAATGAGCCCTTCTCCACCACGTATTCATCGGGGGTCACCTGACCGCTGACAATGGCCTCACCCAAGCCCCATGAGGCATCGATCACGACCTTGTCCTTGTCCCCACTGACCGGCTCCAGGGTGAACATCACCCCGGAGGCCTCAGAAAAAACCATTTCCTGAACGGCAACGCTAATCAGCACATCCTCTTCGGAAAACCCCTTCTCTTTGCGGTAGACAATGGCTCTGGGCGTAAAAAGAGAACTCCAGCACCGTTGGACACTCTTGAGAAGCGTTTTTTCAGTCACATTTAAAAACGTGTCCTGCTGGCCCGCAAAACTGGCCCCAGGCAGATCTTCCGCTGTTGCCGAAGACCGCACGGCGACCGCCACAGCCTGCTTGCCGACTTGTTTACACAGGGCCTGGTATGCCTCCAAAATCGCTTTTTCCATCTTCGCCGGCATCGATAAACCTTCCACGTGTTTCCTGATCTTGCCAGAGACTTTTTGCAGGGATTCCAGGTCAGCCGTATCCGTGCCAGAAAGCATCGCCTCAATTTTCTTGGCGGCTCCGGTGTCTTTCAAAAAAAAGTGGTAGGCTTGGGCTGAAACCGCAAAACCATTGGGTACAGGAACGCCAATTTGACCTAACAGTTCACCTAGGTTGGCGCACTTGCCACCCACGCGTGGAATGTCTTCCCTCCGCAGATCCTTGAACCACAGCACGACATCACCTTTCTTCATGGCCTCACCATCCCCTTTCTTCAGATAATGTTGTTTGCAATCTCCTCTATTGAACTGTTGGTCACGTCCACAACCTGCAGGCCCTCTATCTGTTTGAATATCCCGTGACTGTACGCCAGTTCTTTTCTGATAGACCTCATGTCTGTGTAGTCGGTTGTCCCTGCGTATTTCAGCCTCTTTTGCCTGATGAATGCCAGTTTTTCGGAAGCAATGGTCAATCCCACTTTTCGCCTCTTTAGTGTAAAGATCTTCTTTGGTGGCTCTACCTTGGGAATGATGGGCACATTAGCCACCTTCAGACCATGGTTACATGAAAGATAAAGGCTCGTTGGTGTCTTCGAAGTCCTGGAAACCCCAAGGATGATCAGGTCGGCCCTGCCCAGGGTCTCTATCCCATGACCGTCATCATGTTTCAGAGTAAAGTCGATGGATTCAGCCAGACGGATCGACTCCTCTCCTAACCCCTCAAGTAGTCCGGGGCGAAAGTCCGGTATCATGTTCCAGAGTTTTCCCATCCGTTTCAAAAGAGGCCCGAGGAGGTCTATGGCGTGGATATCCCTCTTTCTATTCTCTGCCCGAATCCATGTCCGGAGTTTTTGAGAGACCAAGGAATATATGACGATGGCTTCAAGGTTTTCAGCCCTAGCCAGGATGTTTTCTATCTGCTCCTTTGTCTTGATGTAGGGATATCGTTGGAAGATTGGACTGACTAATTTGAATTGCACCAAGACAGCGCTGATCACCCTTTCAGCCGTCAGGCCGGTGGCGTCAGAAACGATGAAGACATGCACCCTTTTCTTGGGCGGGTTCATGGGCACACCTTGCCTCGCCAATGAGGGTGTCCCCGTGTATTACAGTAAGGACATCCTGACGAAACGTAGTCACGAAGACAGATTTTCCGGTTTGGTCTAAGGTGAGAGATACATACCTCCCATACCACAATGGTGAATCGTTATCAACCACTTTAGGGCGAATCTTATACTGGCGCCACGACCATGCCCGCTCCTTATTGGCGGTGCTGTGCACGGGATCTTCCCAAAAGCTTCTTAGAGGTTGATTTGCTACCGGTCGTGTGGTAGGAAAAATTTGGATTTTAAGTCAATCCAGTTGACTCGCACGGTTTTCAGTGCCCAAATTTTTCTTAGAAAGGAGCGTCGTTCATGCAAAGAGGTCGGAAGTATGTCTATTTTTTTGGTGACGGTAAAGCAGATGGCAATGCCGCTATGAAAAATCTCCTTGGTGGCAAGGGTGCCAACATCGCTGAAATGGTTAAACTGGGCATGCCAGTGCCCCCTGGCTTCACGCTCACGACAGAAGCCTGCAACGAGTTTTATAAAAGGAAGCGGACCTATCCTCCAGGCGTTAAGAAGCAAGTGATGGTGAATCTTGCTAGAGTCGAGAAACTGATGAAACAGAAATTCGGGGATCCAGAGAACCCACTCCTTTTCAGTGTCCGCTCTGGTGCCCGTGCCTCCATGCCTGGCATGATGGAAACGGTCCTTAACATCGGGCTGACCTCCAAGACCATCCCCACGCTGATCAAGAAAACCGGCAACCCCCGATTTGTTTACGACGCATACCGTCGTCTCATTGCCATGTACTCGGACGTGGTGATGGAAAAATCCGCCGGCATTGAACCTGAAGAAGGCAGGGGAATCAGGGCTCAACTGGAAGGCCTCATAGACAAGGTCAAAGCAAAAAAGGGATACGAGACAGACTTGGACCTCACCGCAGAGGACTGGAAATCACTCACGGTGCAATTTAAGAAGACGGTGAAAAAGGTCCTTGGCAAACCTTTTCCAGACGATCCTATGCAACAGCTTTGGGGTGCCATCGATGCCGTGTTTCTGTCCTGGTTCGGCAAGCGTGCCGTTTCCTACCGCCGGATTGAGAAACTCCCCGATGATTGGGGAACGGCCGTGAATGTCCAAACCATGGTCTTTGGGAACATGGGCGATGATTGCGCCACAGGCGTCGCCTTTACCCGCAACCCGGCCACGGGCGATAACGACTTTTACGGAGAATGGCTGATCAACGCCCAAGGAGAAGACGTGGTCGCAGGTATCCGAACCCCTTTTGCCATCAATAGCGTGTCCAAGGTGGCCACGAACCGCCACCTGCCAACCCTTCAGAAGGATATGCCGAAGCTTTACAAGCAGCTGAACGGCATAAGACGTAAGCTGGATAAACACTACAGGGACATGCAAGATATCGAGTTCACCATTCAAAATGGCGTGCTGTATATGCTGCAAACCCGCGTTGGAAAACGAAACGGCCCGGCTGCCATCAAGATGGCGGTCGACATGGTGAAGGAAGGTCTCATCTCCAAAGAAACGGCTGTCTCCCGTGTCAAGCCAGAACAACTGGAAGAACTGCTTCACCCCATGATCGATGTCAAGGCTGAGAAAACAGCGAAAAAAATTGGCACCGGCCTGCCGGCCGGACCAGGCGGCGGCGTGGGCCAGATTGTCCTCACGGCAGATAAGGCCGAAGAGTTCGGCTCAAAGGGCGAAAAGGTTATTTTGGTCCGCGAAGAGACGTCTCCCGAAGATGTCCACGGCATGAAACCTGCCCAAGCCATTCTCACATCCAAGGGTGGTATGACGAGTCATGCGGCCTTGGTCGCCAGGGGTTGGGGCAAGTGCTGCATTGTAGGCTGCGGTGATATTGGCCATATTGATCTTAAGAAAAAGACCGTGAAGTTTGGCAGCAAGGTTTTGAAGGAAGGCGACTGGATCAGCATGAACGGGACCAAGGGCGTCATCTATGAAGGCAAGCTGCCACTGGTCGCTACAGGACCGGAGAAGAATCCCAGCTACAAGAAACTGATGCCCTGGGCGGATCGAATACGACGCCTCAAGGTTCGAACCAATGCTGACACCCCTGAAGACGCCAAGACCGCTATCGCCTTGGGTGCTGAGGGGATCGGTTTAACTAGAACGGAACACATGTTTTTTGGAGACCGCATCTGGGCCATGCGGGAAATGATTATGGCCGACGACGCCAAGGGCCGGGAAAAGGCCCTGGCCAAGCTCTTACCCATGCAGCGTAAGGACTTCTACGGCATATTCAAGGCCATGAGAGGTCGACCTGTCACTATCAGGCTGCTGGACCCGCCTCTGCATGAGTTCGTCCCCCACGAAAAAGCGACGCAGAAAGAGATGGCCGCTCGCCTGGGTGTTTCTGTCAAGGCCGTGGCTGCCAAGGCCGACTTCTTGTCTGAGTTCAACCCCATGCTGGGCCATCGGGGCTGCCGATTGGGCATTACCCATCCTCAAATTACGGCCATGCAGGCCCGAGCGATCTTTGAAGCGGTCGTCAAGTGTCGCAAAGAAAGAATCAAGGTCTCTCCGGAAATCATGGTCCCCTTGGTGGGGACGCCGGAAGAATTCAATGATCAAAAGGCGATTATTGACGATGTCGCTCAGGAAGTCATGAAGAAAAAGAAGATGAAGTTCAAGTACATGGTCGGCACCATGATCGAGATCCCCCGAGCGGCCCTGGCAGCCGGCGAGATTGCTCAGGAGGCCGAGTTTTTCTCCTTTGGCACCAACGACATGACTCAGATGACCTTTGGATATTCCCGCGACGACGCCGGCACCTTTCTACCGGACTATGTGCAGAGAAAGATCCTTTCGGATGATCCCTTTCAGGCCATCGATGAAACCGGCGTTGGGGAGCTCATGAAACTCGGTGTAAAAAGGGGACGTGCTACACGTAAGAATCTTAAGATAGGCATCTGCGGAGAGCACGGTGGAGAACCGGGTTCGGTGGCCTTCTGTCATCGGATCGGGCTTGATTACGTGAGTTGTTCACCTTTCCGTGTGCCCATCGCCAGGCTCGCGGCGGCCCACGTCGCCCTGGCTGACAAGAAGAAATAGCTGGTCCCTTCTGCATTGCTGTTTTAAGCATAAGGCCCCGTGTTCTATGGCGGGGTCTTATGCTTTGGCCATGGTTTCTGTTTTCTCCTTTACGATCTCGAAATCTTCAATGATTTATCTCGACCACAATGCGACCACCCCCTTAGCCCCAGAAGTGGTAGAGGCCATGAAGCCCTATCTGGGCGAACGATACGGCAATCCCAGCAGCAGCCATGGCCTGGGGCGCCTTGCCAAACAGGACCTGGAAGAAGCCCGATGTCGGGTGGCAGAACTTCTGGGTTGTCTGCCAGAGGAGGTGGTTTTTACCAGTGGCGGCACCGAGTCGAACAACATGGTGATCAAGGGGGTGGCTCAAAGCCTTGCAAAAAAGGGGCGGCACATCATCACCACGGCTGTCGAACATCCAGCAGTCATTAATCCCTGTCTTTTCTTGATGTATCAGGGATACGATGTAACCTTTTTGCCTGTGGACTCAACCGGACTGGTGGATCCTGCCTCGGTCAAGGAGGCCCTTCAACCCACCACCATATTGATCTCCGTCATGCATGCCAATAACGAAACCGGAACCATAGAGCCTATTGAACAAATCGGGGCGTTGGCCCGGGAGGCCGGCGTGTTTTTTCACACGGATGCCGCTCAATCGGCAGGCAAAATCCCGGTAGATGTCTCAGACCTGAATGTGGACTTCCTCTCCCTTGCTGGTCATAAGATGTATGCCCCTAAAGGCGTGGGGGCTCTTTTTATGACAAAAGGCCTGAAAATAGAGCCTTTCATGCATGGAGCCGGCCAAGAATCAGGCCGCAGAGCCGGCACAGAAAACGTGATGTTGGCAGCCGCCTTGGGCAGGGCCAGTTTTTTGGCCCGGGAACACATGTCGGAAGAGGCCGAGCGCATACGATATCTCCGAGACCGACTTCATGAGGTACTTGCCACCAACATACCCGGCCTTGTCTTGAACGGACATCCCCAAGCTCGCCTACCCAATACTCTCAACCTCTCCCTGCCCGGTGTGGAGGGTGGAAGGCTGCTGGAGGCCCTGCCCGAAATCTGTGCCTCTACCGGTGCAGCATGTCACGACCGCTCAGTTAAGCTGTCCCATGTGCTGGCAGCCATGAAAGTCACCGAAGAGATAGGACGGGGCGCGTTGCGGTTGACCCTTGGCCGGGAGAACACGGAGGCAGAAATCGATACCGCCGGGAAAATGATTATCCATGCGTATCGCAATTTGCGTTACTGAGCGTGTTACTATAATCAGGTTATGGAAGAGTTCCGAGAATGGAGACACGACCTTTCCGAGAAAAATATGATCTCGAGCTAAATCCCGTCGCCATAGGTGGAAAAAGGCTTGATCTTTACAGCATAGGAAACTGGGACATCTTTGTGAATCAACTTGCGAAGGAGGGAGAAGAATACATTAAGCGCTTCCCTTTCTGGGCCAAGATCTGGGAAGCCTCTATCGTGTTAACTGATCATTTAGTCCACATTGAACTTGGACCTGAAAAAGAAATTCTCGAAATCGGTGCAGGGATGGGAGTCACAGGACTATTCCTTGCAGCCTTGGGGCACAGGGTGACGATCACGGACCACGAAGAAGATGCCCTAGAGCTGCTCCGAATGAATGTGGAACACAACGGGTTGGACCATGTATCCGTAAGAAGATTGGATTGGAATGACCCTGATCTGACAGAAACCTACGATGTTATCTGCGGCTCGGAATTGGTTTACAATGAGTCGTGCATAAGACCGATCATCGATCTTTTTGGAAGATATCTTCGACCTGAAGCCACGGTGTTCATTGCCCATGATTTGAGGCGCAGGTGTTTAGTGAAGTTTATTGGCATGGTGCCAGGGCGATTCGAGATTGATAATGTAGTGAAGACAATGAGAGGGGAAAACGAACTTCATAAGGTGGTCATCCATTCACTCCACCTCAAACCATAAACAAGGGGCAGGCGTCGTGGTCCTGCCTTGACAATGGCTGTTTGGATTGTGTAGGGTCTTTAATATTAGGCCTGCCTCGAAAAAAGACCCTTGAAAAAGCCATGGGAACGACCATCATGAACTCTTTGGGACACCCCTCTGGGAGAGGTCCCTCTCGTGTTTTTGAGGCCATTGGAGGAAGATCCTGGTGGACAAAAAACCTACCTATGAGGCATTAGAACAAAGGGTTCGGCAGCTGGAAAAAGAAGCTGTTGAATGCCGGAGGGAACTGGAAGCCACTGCCACGGAGTTGACTTTGGGCTTATCCGAGGTCTTGGAAGCGTTAAAACAGATTGCTTCAGGAGACCCTGAAATAAGGATGTCTGAAACGGCGAAGCTTGAGTTGATTTCTAAATTAAGACATATGGTCAACCTGAACGCCGAGAACCTTGCAGAAATGGTTCATCTGTCTCATGAATTTGCTATAGGTCTTGCTGAGCACTTCGATGTATTGAACAGGGTCTCAAAGGGCGACCTGGCGGCCCGAGTACATGGAACCTCGCAAGTAGAGCTCATGGAGGCATTGAAAAAGCTCACAAATCAGATGATTCAGAGTGTATCGGAAGAAATTACTGAGCGCAAGTTGGCGGAGGAGGCCCTTAGAAACGCTCATAACGAACTGGAACAACGGGTTGAGGAACGAACCGCACAGCTCTCACAGGCCAACCAGGAGCTGGAAGCGGAGATTAACGAGCGCAAGCGGGCGGAGGAGGCCCTTAGAAAGGCACACGAGGAACTTAAGGGTTTTCTCGACGTCGTCGCCCATGACCTGAAAAACCCGATTCTGGGCATCCAGGGTTTTTCTGTCCTCCTGCTCAAGCACTATCAAGAAAATTTAGGAGACAAGGGCCGCAAGTATATTGATCAAATCGAGGCCAATGCCCGCCAAATGGGCCGCTTGGTCTCAGACCTTCTTTCGTTGTCAAGGATCGGCCAAATGCCTCCTCACCTTAAATATGTCCCTTCTGGTGAAAT
>JASFPF010000004.1:0-17054 GCA_050116135.1 Deltaproteobacteria bacterium
TTGCCCGACTCTCGAGAGGTGCTCAGGGATAAGGCTGCCCGTAACGACGATCGGATCCAATGTATGGCAGGGAATATCTTCTTCCTGGGCCATCAAAGGACGCTGGTGAGCTAAAATAAGACAAAGCACGGTCGTCCGGATCAAATACACTATGCATGAGGAAAACAGCTTTTTGATCTGAATCGACATACAGACTAATTACCAGCTGATGTGTGATAGCGGACCGGCAGGGCAGGGGATGGGGCCGTGAAATGCTGGATGGGCACTAGTTCACCAGACTTTGAACGGGGGCGGGAATCCTTCCACCAAGACGTACGAAATTCTCAGAACCTCCTGTGGTCTGAACCGAAATGATGGTGGCTTCTCCCAGGAGGCCCCCAAAGTAGGCCTTCTCGCCTGCCTTCTTTCCAGGTACCGGTATGAGCCGTGCGGCGGTGGTCTTCCTGTTGATGACGCCGATGGCCATTTCGTCTGCGATAATTGCCGCCAGTGTCTCGGCAGACGTATTCCCGGGAAGGGCCACCATATCGAGCCCCACAGAACACACACTGGTCATGGCCTCGAGTTTTTCGAGGGACAAGAAGCCCCGGCGCACAGCTTCTGAGATATTGATGTCTTCGCTGACGGGGATGAAGGCCCCACTGAGTCCTCCCACAGACGAACTGGCAAAGGCCCCACCTTTCTTCACGGCATCATTGAGAAGTGCCAACACCGCGGTAGACCCTGGGACACCGATGCTCGTGAGCCCCAGACTTTGGAAAATCTCCCCGACGCTGTCTCCTACGTTGGGTGTGGGGGCCAAAGACAGGTCTGCAACCCCGAAGGGAACGTCCAACTGCTTAGCCACTTCTCTTCCGATCAGCTCCCCGACACGGGTAACCTTGAAGGCGGTCCTCTTGATAATTTCGGCAAGCTGTCCCAGAGTCAGGGCCGGGTCGGCGTCCCGGGCTCGATCGATAGCCTTTCTTACAACGCCTGGTCCGCTGACTCCGACGTTAATCACCGCACCAGGTTCACCAACGCCAAGATAGGCCCCGGCCATAAAAGGGATATCCTGAGGGATGTTGGCAAAAACGCAGAGCTTGGCGCAGGCGAGTCCATCCGATTGGGCCGTGCGGTCGGCCGCAGCTTTTATGGCTCGCCCCATGAGGTAGACGGCATCCATATTAATACCCGCACGGGTCGAAGCCACGTTCACGGAGGCACAGACCCGTTCCGTTTTGGACAAAGCCTCGGGGATGGCTTCAATCAGGGCTAGGTCACTCTTAGTAAAACCCTTCTCCACGAGGGCACTGAACCCGCCGATAAAATCCACACTGACTTCTTTGGCACTCATGTCCAGGGTGTGGGCAATGTTCACCAATTGGGCTGACGAAAAAGGAGCGGCTGCCACGGCCATGGGGCTCACGGCGATGCGTTTGTTGACCACCGGAATGCCGTACTTATCGCCCACGTCGTCGCAAATCCGCACCAGGTCGCGAGCCAGTCCGCTAATCTTGCCATGGATTTGTTTCCTGAAGCGATCCTCCTCATGGCTCGCACAGTCCAAAAGACTGATCCCCAGTGTGACCGTGCGCACATCGAGGTGCTCATTTTTTAACATCTCCAGTGTAGAGAGCACTTCCCAGTCGCTCAGCATAGTGATACCCCTTCTAACAAAGAATCCTGGGCAACAGGATCAATCCCACTTGTCTAGACTCTATGAATCGCAGCAAAAATGTCCCGATGCTGAAGGCTCATATCCAGTTCCAGAGCTGCTGCTCTCTCCCGGAGGGCCTGCCTGAAGGCTTTGTGGTCGATATCGACCGGGATGTCTACTTCGTAAATCATGGTGTTGCACTTTGGATCATCCCCTCCGCGAAAGGCGGCTCTGAGGTTGGTAATGTTACCTCCAAACCGAGCCAGCACTTCAGTGATGCCGGCAACCAAGCCCAAACGATCCGGTCCCACCGTTGTGACCACAAAGGGTTCGCTGGCCGAAGGGACGGGTGGCTTTCCTGAGGTCTCCAAGGGCTTGACGAGAACGTGAAGTCCAAAGGGTTCCACGCCTGTTTGGAGCCCTGTAAGGAGATCCTCTGTTTCAAGCTTTTCGGGAATAGAAGCGATAAAAATACCCGTGAATTCAGTTTGAAGCGTGGTTTGGCTCACATCTTCGATGTTGCAACCGTTTTCCAAGAGGACCCTTGCAACCGTCGCCACAATACCCGGCTGATCTGTTCCAAGGACACATATTAACACTTTCGTCATGGATGATTTCTCTCCTTAATGTTTCGAGGGATTTCCCATGATGCGTGGGGCAAGACGCTAGCGTCATCATCTGAAAAAGTCAATGGCTAAGGGGCTGTTATAAAAATGACTGAACATGCAAAGAGAGGAAAAGACTTAAAGGTCTTTAGAGACAGGATGGATTGGATGTTGTTCTAACGACTGGAGATAGGCGAGGGTCATGAGATCTTTTCTTGGGTTCCAGGGTTTTCGACCTGGCAGCCTCGGACAAGACCCTCACGACCCTCGCCTTATTGTTATGAAAATGACTTACGGCTCTGCATAGTCAGCTTCCTGTAACCTACGGTTGAGACTCGCCGGAATGATAGATCAGGGTTAGTCTAAAATAGTAGGGAACATCATATCCCCAATCATCATCCGGAGGATCGTCGACATAATTAAAGTCACCAACGCTCAAATAGAATAGGGGTGAATGACTTGCCCAGCCATCGCCCACCCAGAAATCCTCATAGCCATCCGTAATATCAAAGGGTGCGACAGCGATGGGATTCGGGCCAGTGGCGGGTGTATCTCCGTTGCTGGCAAAGATACAACTAGCGCTGCTCGGACGACCCACAAGGACTTGATCTTGGTTTGAATCCCGGTAGAATTCCCAAACATATTCCACGTCCGAGCCTGGGGCGCCGACATGCATTTCCATCTTGATATCGTAATACCACGCCGTATCGGAAACGGATAAGGGCCCTAGGTCAACCTGGAAGAAATCCTTATCACCTTGATAATCAACATATCCTGCAATCCATGGAAATTCAATCGTGGTTTGACCCTCCGGTGTATTGGCAGTAATGGTAATCCAGTCAGGTGGGTTAAGCCCATGAAAGTCAAGTAGAGAAGTATTCACCTTGTACTGCGTCTCCTGCACGGAACTCTGCTGGAGGATGATACTGGTTGTTTCATCCATCTCCCCAACCTCGCCGTAGTATTTTGTATCAGGCAGGTCACGAAGGGCGTCAGCTGGCAAGTCTGATTTGACTGCAATCAACTGATAGTAATTGGCGTATATGGCATAGGGCACATCTGAATCTCCATCGTCTCCCTGATAGTCGCAGACCCTGAAATAATAGGTCAGAGCTTGGGCAGATTCAGGAACAAGAACGCACATCTTTAGATGGGTAGCCCCGTCTCCGCCATTCGTGTCAAATGTTTTCTTAACGACACTGCCGCCAAGTATCATGCTTAAATAGTATTCCACAGAAGATGGTCCGGAGGTGTCCAAGAACACCTCCAGTATCTGCGGTGCTGATGGCGTTGCGGGAGGTACGGCTATTTTGTACCAGTCCTCATCTCCTCTATACCCGATATAGGTTGGGTTGGTCGGGTCGGGCGGCGTATCCGTTGTAAGCTCAACCGCTGTCGCGGGAGAATTCCCAATATCAGCGATATCATCTGCATCATCCACATCCGTGACCTGAATTGAAACCGAGTAAGAAGCCGATTCTGCAATTCTCTCTCCTTCGGCCGGTTCAATCATCAGATAATGATCGCCTTCTCCCGCCTTAATCTGGGTTTGATATACCGAGGCCCCTCCGGGGTGTCTGTGTGACAGCAAGAGATTGTGCGTTGCGTCCTCGATATTGATCTGATAATCAAAATCCATATCTTCGACCGTAAACGCAATATTGACTACCTTAAGACCACTACCTGCTGAGAGAGGAAACTGGTACCAGTCCTTGTCTTCCCAGTATTCCAGCGCCCCGGAAATGTCCATGGGCGAAGCGAGCCCTATTGACGTGGCATCATCAGACGTATCGTTTTCAAGTACTTCGTCGGCAACGATCGAATTGACGCAGACGTCATAAGTGGATGCGTTATCAAAATCATCCCTTCCATTCTCATCAATAAGAATAAAATATTCACCGGCCGTCAAACAAGGGATCAGACAATATTCGTTTCCTTGACCTCTGGCTAGAGACGCAACGAGCATCCCGTCACTGTCATACAAGTCGACGCACAGCCTGACATCCGTTCCACCTTGGTATGGCATAAAGTCAACTTGAATTTGGTATACGCCGTTGGCCGGCGCCTCAAAGCTATAGCAATCTACATCGCCGATATGACCAATAGAATCGGTTTGACAGCTCTCTGCGTCATCTACAACAATGGGGATGGCCTGAGAAAAGTTGTCGTTTCCCTCTTCCTCCTTGCTCTCAAAATCAATGGACAGGAAATAGGGACTGGTGGAGGCATCATCATCCATGAGATCCCTTACAGAAAAATAGAGATCTTTGGGGGAGTCTAAGTAAAGGTACATTTTGATATCTGCCGGCAACTCGCTGTCTTCGGGTGCATGATCAGCGTATAGCCTAACCTTGTTGTCATTGCTGGCCTTGTTTCCATCGTTGCTCTCTTCGTAGACTGTCACAAGGAGGTCCACATCAGGCCGATAGGTATTACTCGAACACTGAACCTGCAGAATACTATTGGCTTCGTTTGCCCGATAGTGGTACCAGTCAACCTCGCCCACTGTTGAGATAGTGCCAGATACCCTTTTCCCCAACGTCAGTTCCGTCATCCCGGCTGTATCGTTGCTTGAACTGCCGCTATCGGATCCGGAACATGAAACAAAGAATAACAATAGCAGTGGTAATATGAAGTATAGTTTTTTCATTTTTCTCTCCTAATTTTCGGGATGATATGGCTAAACATCCACAATAGAGATATCATGGCCCCCCACGGGTCATAAAATATTGCCATGTTTCCTTCTTCTCTACCCCCAGTCGCCTCATGCGCCTCATATGTTTTCGCACGACTTCTCATATGCCTCATTGAATCAACATAAAATCACTTGGCGTGAGAATGATATCCTTGTTGGTGTCTGAAATATTGACCACCACTTCTGCCATTCGAAATATGGGGGAGATGTCCGGCCTATCTTCTGGAATTTCCGCGATGTAGAAGCGAATCAGATTGTCTCCTCGATACCATGGTTCCCCGTCCTCTTGGATGTATCCCAAGGTGTCCATAATATCGATATTGGATATATGAAAATCATATTGCCGGACGTAGGACTCCATAGAAGTGCCCTGGTCTATGGCAACGAGGCCATTGTCCTGAATGTCATAATTATAACTGTATCTTTCCCGCACCTTTGGGTCATTCGACGTCACGTTACTGTGTTTTTGGACCTCCACCATGTCTATGACGCCATCGAAGTCACTGTCTGTAGCTTCCTGGGCCTCCAGGGGGTTTGTGCCCATCAAAAACTCAATGCCGTCTGGGATGCCATCACCGTCTGTATCGGCGATGTACCGGTTTGTGCCCTTGACAAACTCTTCGCAATCGGTGAGCCCATCATCGTCTGAATCAGGCCAGGTCCCATCAGGCATCATGTTATACACATTGCAGAGGCTATCTTGCACCAAAGGGTCTAGTTCATGCCCTGGTGAGCTGACCTTGATCTCGAAAAAATCATTGAGGCCATCACCGTCTGTATCCTTGACCGTGGGGTCTGTTCCATGGTCCGCTTCTTCATCATCACCAAGCCCGTCGCCATCGCTGTCTGCATAAACCAACTCAATGCCGGGCCTGACATTGTAGTTATAGGCAACCAAGTAAGTAATCTTATACTCAAAGGTCAGCCGCATATCGACAATATTGATGAAGTCAATGGATTCTGCGGTTTCAAAGATCCGGAACTGACCGTTACCCCGATCGGACATGCCCTGAAGAGTGGTTTCACATAACCCCTGAACATATTGATCCATGGGACCAGGACCGAAGAGCTCGGTCAATAAAAAGGTATGGAAATTGAGTCCTCCAACACCCCTTTCCGTCACCATTTCATAGAGATCCTCTACCCTGGCCCAAATCTCTATATCAGATTGCGGGCCATCTCCCACGTTGGACATACCATCACTCAGGAAGACCACGATATACTTGGTCCGAACGAGATTCGCTTCGTCTTCCGTATTGAGGATATCTTGCTCAATATCATGATAGATGGCATCCAGCGTTCCAAGGTAATCTGTCATTGAATCCACGTGGGCATTATCGAGCACCCTGTTTAGCTCATCGGGGTCCTTGGTAAATCCCGGGACCATCTGCCCTCCTGGCCCCATAGCCATGGTGACGTCAATCACATCAAGGTTCCAAAGCATAATCTCAAAAGAGGTATTCTCATTGATGTTGTACTGGTCCACAAAATGTCGCACGGCCTCCAGTCTTAAATAATGGGGATCTGAGCCGTCCTCCATTCCCATGGCAGCGTCACCCATACTTAAAGAGCAATCAATGGCAAAGAGTACCTTAACAGGAAAGCTGATTTCATCCGGGCTTTCCGTGACAAAAGTGCCACTGAGAGACAGCTTGCTCCGAGCCTGAGTTAGCTCAAGATCCGGTCCCTCGTTACACCCATAGAACAGGAGCAACAGGGTTCCTAAAAGGATAAACATATGTTGTCTAATCCGCATCACAGGCATCACCTCTTCCGTCGTCATCCCAATCAGCCTGATCAGAGTTGGCTACCTCAGGACAATTATCACACGCGTCACCTACGCCATCCCCATCAGAATCATTGTTCTCATAGGTGTGACATCTGGGGCACAAGTCAGGGTCGTCGCCCGTGTTATCCAAAAAGCCGTCATTATCCCAGTCATCATCACAGGCATCGCCAGCTGTATCGTCGATCATGTAGTAATCACTGTTTTCCTGAAGAGGATTGTAGATCTTGCTGCAATTATCAATAACATCTGGTACACCATCGTTGTCGTCATCTTCGTCGCAGAGGTCACCTACACCATCACCATCATAATCCTGCTGAAGAGGGTTATAAACAGATCCACAATTGTCATCCCCATTCAGAATATCGTCTCCATCGATATCACCATCGCAGGCATCGCCTGCCCCATCTCCATCCGTATCCTGCTGATCACTATTTGCTACGTAGATACAATTATCGCAGGCATCGCCGTAGTCATCTCCATCGGAGTTCTCACTTTGATCATTAGGCGTAGCAATGCAATTGTCCAAATTGTCCACGACGCCATCGGCATCCCAGTCCTCCTGCAAGGAGAATAGGGGGCCTAAGTCGTAGTTGACGATGAGGGGGCCGCCACCACCACCGCCCTCCCCACCTTCCGGCGGAGCCCCACACAAGTCTCCAACACATTCGTCAAACCACTCGTTGAAGTCAAAGGCCGCTGCCTCATAACCTGCACACGATATATGCAGCACAATCGCCAAAATAAGGCCTAAAATCGTCGAATATTTCATAAGTCACCTCGCCTTCTTGATGCTCATTGGAAAAACATGTAAACGGTCTTATCTGAGTTTGAATAAGAGAAAATGTATGTTTCGTCATTGTCACCAAAACACAGGCTGTTATACAGTCCGATGTCTCCGTCTGTGGCCACAACCTCCCTATCCCATGAATCTCCATTAAATCGTGCCAGCTTTAAATCATTAAGGGCGTATCCACTATGACTTCTCATCGAATAGTAGGCAATACTTGGAACTGCCGCTGAATCAAATGCCAAGCTGCAATAGTTACCACATAAAGATGTTTCATCGACCAACTGGACATCCCAGGACGCCGACTCAGTCTCTTCGGCATACTTTAAACATTGCGTGTGAGAATGGCCCTGTCCATCCGTGTATTGGGCGGCATAATAGGCTACGCCGACATATCCGCCGGCATGACAGGCGGCAGCGATGTCGCCCACCTCACAGCCTTCTTCGACCCAAGCCTTAATCCATTCACCCCCTTGTCTTCTAGCAACCCGCAGTCCTTTTGTCTTCCCCGCAGGACCCCCCTGAAGTGGCGGCAACTCGGCATAGTAAAAGATGACGGGTTCATCATTACCGTCGATAGTCATCGCACAATGGTCCCCAACCCTATTTTGATAACCAACGTCATTGGCCACATACGTGTTTCCTTCCACCTGTTCTTCTAGGCCAGGCGCACCCAGGTCATTTCGATCCTTTTTCACATAATATAAATCAGGGAAGGCAAAGTTCATGCTGTCGCAGCCCTCATATCTGAATTGATAACAAAGATGCAGGTCTCCCTGAGAATCAAAGGCCACAGACACATCGGCGCCCGCAAGTCCGTCCTGGAAGACAGGGTTCCTATCTTGATCAACCTCGCCCATGGCTCCCAGATATTCCTCCCAGTCATCATTTTCCCTGATGCTAAACATGGCGTCACCTTGCCGCGGCTGACCGCATTCTCTGAGAGCACCACCCTGATAAGCAACAACCGGGACATCATTAGCGTCAAGCGTGAAGCCAAGCCCCATGCAGTTATCCACTTCTACGACTGACTCCTCGTCACGACCGGTGAAGGCTTCCATATCCCACACCACGTGGTGAATGGTATAGGTTATGTCGTCCTCTGGATCCAGAGGCACGTTGCTTTGAAAGTATGCAATCTGTGCGTCACCACTGGCGCCTATCGCTGCACGAACATCCGGGCCTAGCAGGCCTCGAGCCTCGATCTGGTTCACACTAAGATAATCCCACTGACTTGCCGTTTCTTCGTCGATTCCTGCATCATCACCATCATCGTCATCATTGCAGGCGAAAATGCAAAAAAGACAAAACAGTAAAACAGCAAATATGCCGAACCGTTGTATCCTATCTTTTGGCATGTCTGATGCGGTCATGATAATACTCCATAGCTCGCGGATGGACGACAGCCGACGCCTGCTCCACCGCCCTGTTGTCAGGGAGCGTCTCGTAGATGCTGCCCGCCTTGTCAAAGTGCCCATAGTACTGGTAAAGGCCTGCGAGGTTAACCTTGGCGCCAACAGTTTGGGGGTCTACGTCCAAGGCCTTTCTAAAAGCATCTTTTGCCATGGTATCCTCTTGAACATACAGATACGATAAGCCTAAGATATTATGAATGGTTGCCATCATTGGCTCAGTTTTGTCTTTCAACTCGTTTAATGCCTTCTGGCCTATGAGGATAACGTGCCTAAAATCGCCTCTTTCCGCGTAGGCTGTCGCCAGCTGCACCAAGGTCTTGACATTCCCCGGATCCGTCATAAGGGCGTAATGCAAAGGTTTTAGCGCCCCATCTGTCAGGCATTCCGCTCCGATCTGAGTTGAGGAACTTGTTCCCGTAAAATGATCAGCCGTTCTTGACGTCCCAATCACACCAGCGACATTGGTGAAGTAGCCCACCAGTTCTGGATCGCAGATTTCCCATTTGTGAGCACGACCAACACAGGTTTGTAGATATTGATCTGCTTTCTTGACATAACCTTGTGCCTTCTCCCCAATAATCTTTACATATTGCTCCTTTTGCTCAGGAGGCAGGTCGGGAACTGGGGATTCCTGCAGAAAGCGGGCAAATCCTTTATTAATCTCATAACATCTGTAACAGGCAGCCAGTGCCCATTTAGGCGACTGATACTGAATGACCTCATTGTATCCCTTCTCAAGCTTTGCCAGCAGTTTTGCCTTTTCAGTCACTATCTTGTTATCTATCCTATCCATTAGCTTGATCTGGGAATACTTCTTACTTAATCTGTCTAGAGAATTGCATACCATTTGTGCCATGAAGGCATTGAGCATAGAATCATTTTTTGCATACTTAGGTCTATACGCCTCATAGGCTCTTTTTCTGTACCTTTGAGCCTGCTCGTAGTTTCCGGCCTGGAAATAGAGGTCAGCGATTCTGGCGTCAGCCTTAATTC
The DNA here is from genome assembly GCA_050116135.1 of Deltaproteobacteria bacterium. Taxonomy (GTDB): domain Bacteria; phylum Desulfobacterota; class Desulfobacteria; order Desulfobacterales. The sequence goes on from JASFPF010000004.1 coordinate 9,924, forward strand.
TTCCTACCTTCGACAGTTGTGTCCGCTTTTGGGTCAACACCTTTATCGCAGCATCCAAATCGTCCAACCGCTCCGCATTATCAGCCATTGCGAAGACGACCTCCTCTAGAGCTCCGTCCCAACTTTTTGACTGCGTCAGAACCCATCGATAATTTCTGTTTGCCAGATCATACTGTCCTAAAGTTTCGCGAATGTGGCTGGCCTGATAAAGAAATTCTTGTGTGTTTTCGTGTTTTGGAAATGTCTTCGCAAACTGTTCCAGTTGGGATGCCAATATCCTGAATTGGGCGGCCCTGAGTGACGCATCTATCATGACACCCAGTGTATGCTCTACCTGAGACGACGAAGGATATTCCGAGATGAGCTTCAAACCCGCCGAGAATATGGTCTCCAGGTCGCCCCGTTCCTTGCCGGAAACCACCAATGCCTGTAAAGCCTGCTCTCCCAGGCCTGATGACCTATGTTGTTCTGCGTAATCGATCAACCCTGAGCGTCCGTTTTCCCAATCATCCAATGCCGTCACCGTGAGAGACGAGACCACTTTCGACTCCGCGGCATTGACGATCTGTGCCACTTCTCGCCGCAATTCTGCATCGATGCTCGCATTTTGGATAATCTTCTGGCCGTAGTTTATCAGACCTTTATAGTCTTCCTTCATGTGAAAGGCGTCCAGAGTCAAATGAACCGCCACTTTAGCCTCTTTTCCCCTCGGGTAGACATCGAGAAAGTTATCAAAAGCCTCGATGGCCTCATCGTGTCTTCCTTCATCGTAGGTAATCCAGGCGATATTGAAAAGGATCTCTGGAATCCGCTCACTCTCTGGAAAATTCTCCACATAGAGCTTTCCTGTGGTTTTCAGTCCACCTCTTGCGAAGGTAATCTGGTAATGATTCAGCGCGTCCTTGTCCTGAAGCGCTTTGTAGTAGGATATGACAGCGCCATATAGCTTTTCTTGCTTGTCCGCGTTCCTTGGGGCGGTTCTGTTAGCGAGTTTTTCATATTGTTTGCCCGCCTCAAGAAATGCCTTTGCGGAAAACAATGCCTCAGCGTAGTTTTCTTCCATGTCCTCGAGCACAGGACTATCGTGAAAAAACGCTAAGTAAAGCTTGTACGAATCAGCCGCCCGCTTAAAGTCCGCCACGGACTTTCCTTCGCTCGCTTTGGCATGAAGATGCGTTACAATGTGTCTCGCATAGAGTTCATAATCACGATGGTTCTTTTCTTTTTCCACCTCGGGAATATGAACAGAATATTTCTGTTTCTTGAGAGCCTTTATAATGTGTCCCATGTCCTCCTGGGCAGATTCAAAAGTTCCGACTGCTTGAACGCACTCAAAGATATTTCGAGCATATTCCAAGAGTTTTTCTGCGTCGTGTTGGAGGGTGCATAATTGGCGGTAAATGGATGCAGCTTGAGCCCATTTTTTCTTTATCAAATAGCGATAGGCCAGTTTTTCCAGAACCATGGCATATACTGTTCTTGACCAGGCATATTTCCGGAAATAGGCTATCGCCTCCTCCGGCTTTTTATCTTTATACGCCTCGCTGTAGCAATAGGCCATGTCGATTAATGCCTCTAGCCTTATGTCAACCTTTTTCTTGTAGGTGTCGATATCCAAATTCTTGGTGGAAGCTGTGGTGACGCACGCCTCCAATAGTTTGATGGCTTCCTTAAATTCTGTTTTGTTGATGTGACACCACGCCAACTTATATCGGGCAACGGGCACGGCGGGACTCCCGCTGTGGTTGAGAACCGCCTTATAATGTTTCAAGGCCATGTCAAGGTCTTGCTTGCGGTTGAAGAAATAGTCGCCCAGAAGCAAGTGTGCCTCTGGTACATAGGGGCTGTCCTTATGCTTCTCGACAATAGTTCGGTATTGTTCCACCATTTCTTGGATTTGCTCAAGTTCGCGATACTCATGAGCCAGAAAGAAGCGTACCTTATCTCGATCTTTAAAGTCCGGAAAGTTACTCAAAACGCGTTGATACGTTTCAATGGCCTGCTTTTTTAGAGTGTTCGCTTCCAGATGATCTAATGCATTTTGAGAGGCTTTCGTCCCACTGGTTCGGACAAAATAGACGATACGCGACTTTTCAATGTACAACTCTGCAAGACGAAGGTAGAGTTCAGGGAGATAGGGCTTTGTCCTTGACTGGTCAATCAAGACCTTCGTACTTTCGATCGCTATTTCTACCTTCTTCTTGTCCTGCCTCAACTTCGACATGTACTTCTTTTGCTCTTCCACTTTATCTTTCTTCTCATACTCATAGCGAGTACGGAGGGCTCCCTGAGTGGAAGAGGGGAGATTCCATAGCACAGTCACTGCAAGGATGAGCAGTGTTTTCTTTAATAGATGTCTTGGTTTCATTTGAAGAATATGTCCCACTCTTCGACGGATTGGCACTTATCAGGCAGTGTCACCTCATAACTGACCAATTCATCATTCCAAAATTCCCCCTGGAAGGGGTAAAGGACCACACTTGTTTTGGGCTTCACGTCCACGTGGTCATCCGTATCATCACCATAATGGTAGTCATGGACTCTTTGAGACATGTCCAGCCCGATCTCGTACTCCAGAAGATGGGCCTGCTCTTCATATGTGAGAAGCTCATTGGCCATGTCTTCATACTCTTTTTCGACCTCGTTTTTCAGGCTCTCGCTGATTTTTGCGATTTCCAGGCCATACATTTTTCTCAGGTACTCAGCGAGGGGGGCATCCACGATGGCTTCGCTGTTTTCCCTTTCCCTTTTGAGGAGATGGAGAAACTGCCAGAGTTTATTAATGCGTCTCTTTCCCAGAAGCACCAACAACAAATCATGGTCCGTGGCTGCTTGCCCGCGTCGATAGATGTTATCAAGTGACTCACCATAGTGACGCTTGAACTCCTGAACCACCCCTAAGGCACTCTGGTAATGGCAGACGTCTTTGTATATGAAGGACTTCAAAATGTAATACTCCGGAGCAAAGCAGTCCTTGAACCTGGGTGCCTCAAAGGCATAGAGGAGGCCCATGGCCTTTTCTGCATGCCCCAAACGATAATGGGCCCATGCCCTTTCCAGAAGGTTTTCGGCCTGTTCCAAAACGGATTTCTTTATTTGTTGATACATTGTCCTCGCTTCTTCCAGTTGACCTTTTTCGTAGAAGAGCCGGGCCAAGGTTCTATACGCCTCGTCTCTGATATCAGCAGCCTCACACTTGCTTTGCAGGAGCCTTTTCAATATGGCGATAGCCTCGTCGATCTGATCCTGGTACAATCGGTAAAGAGCCTTCTGGTACTGATATTTGTAAAAATAGTAACTCCCCGGCGTGATATCTTGAAAATGGTTATTCCCCCAGTCGACAAACCCATGTTGCCAGTCAAACACACCTTGGTGATAATTGATGAAGTCGGCAATGTCTTGGTTTACAAAGGCGTAATCTTGATCACAAATCGCCTTTAGGATAACGAGGTCATGGTCAAAGGGAACAGTGCGTGTGATGTCTTCTAATATTTCCAAACAATATGACACAATCTGAGGATTTGGTTTTCTCGTTACGAGATGAGAAAGAACATCGACTGCGGCGTGAGAGAAGCCACATTGCTTCAGACAGATGCCAAAAAAGAATTCGGCCCATTCATAATCGACATCATCAGGAGAATGGGTGTTGAGGTAATGGTAGAAATAGGAAGAGGCCTCTCCATATCGTTGTTTTTCAAAGAGCTCATACCCCTTGGTGAAACCGGCCCTATCACCGTCAATAGTCTGTGAATCCGAGACTGAGGCACTGGTGCCGTTTACTGACCCATGTTGGGCATGGCCGCAACTTAGAAGGAAAAGGCCCCCGAATAGGCATAGAGCAAATTTGGTCACGCTATTCATTGTCTCGATCTCTCAAATAGTGATCTAGGAGTTGGATGGTCGAGTCCTGTTCCATTTTTCTTGGAGATAGATTAAAACGAAATCCAAGACTGACTCCAAACCAAATATTGTTTTCTGTCTCGTCGTCTTTAAAGGTCACAGTATCTCGAACCTCGAGGTTCAGACATAGGTTTTGATTCAAGAAATACTTCCTCCCTATGCCGAAGCTCACTGACGGAGCGTTTTCTGAGTCGGAGCTTCCGTAACTATAGTCCCGTTCATAGTTGACCATACCACCGCCAAGGAATAAATATGTTTCATGATTAACAACACTTCGATTCCAGACCGCATCTTTGCCATATGATGGTTTGAAAACAAGGTGGCTGTGGATGAAGTACTTTGGCTCATCAAATGCCTGCGGTGTAACACCAAAGTTTTCTTCAAGGTCGTCCTTTAGACCCTTTTCAGTGTTAAGGGCCAATTGAGCCCTGACGACCTCCCATGAGAAGTGGTCGTTAAAATTGTAGGTATAACCCAGCCCAACTGGAAAGGCGTAGTAGAAGTCATCGTCAGGGATGTAGCCGACGTTTAACCCGATCTCATGGTGCCGATGAAAGATTCTTTCCTGAATCGCCTTCACATGCTCCCCGGCGGCGGGACTTTCACAAAAGCCCAGGTTGACGCAGGAAAGGACAAACAGTACGGTAAAAGACAAAAGACATGTTTTTTTCATAGACTTACTCTCCTTAAAAACCTATGATATCGAAAACAAAGGGATATGATACGACCACTTCCGCTCCTTTTGGTTTAGGAAATTGCCAGGATCTTATGGCTCCTTTGAGGCATGAATGGAGATCACTCGATTGAATGGAGGAAGATTTTATTCTGACCTCTCCCACCTTTCCAGACATCAAGATTTTCCACTCGAAGACCATCTTGCCCATGATTGATGGATTTGAAATCAAAGCACATTCATAACAATAACTGATTTCATCAAGATGCTGATCTATGACTCTTTTTACAGCTTCCCGACTCATGCCGCCCTGGATACGAACGGTTTTACTGAGACTGGCTGTGACCATGCCCTGGACCTTTTTCCCCCCGGTTTTGCCTTTCTCTAAGGCTGCGATCCTGCCTTTGCCTCTTACGCCAGCGCTCCTCAACACTGCCGCAGAGCCTTTGGTATTGATGACGGGGCCCGAAGGCACCTCAATCTTGGAGCTGCCCAATTTGCCAACAATACCTCCCACCTTGAAATTTGCTTCACCGCCTCGGGCAGAAGGGACGGCATCAAGATTAGTCACAGCCGCCAGGGCCTCTTTGGGCATCAAACCGATACCGTCCTTTATCCCCAACGCGCCCAAGATGCCTGTCTCGTGAACATTGATATTGCGGTTTGCTATGTTCCCTCCAGCTTTGCCGGCGCCTCCTCCAGCCTTGGGAGATCGTGATACGCCTCCCTTTCGCCGGGACTTCGCTCTGTCGGGCGCCGTCTTTTTTGCCATCTTGGCCGACTTTTGAAAGGGCTCTACTTCCTTGGGCCTTTGAGTTGGCTTCGCCTTTTTCGGCCTTTGAACTGGCTTGATCTTCTTTCTATCAAGCAGTTCTCGTTCATCTATCTGGACAAATCGCGCCTCAGGCAGCTGGCGCCGGGAGGAGTCTGGCAAGGAAACGAACAAAGTCAAGAAAACAAGGATCACCGCATGGAACGCTGAGGATTTTACCAGGTGCTTATGAAAGAAAATGCCTTTCTTGGCCGGTTCAGCCACCTGCGGCCCCTGGTTTCGCACAATCTTTCGTAAAACATAATCATAGTATCCGTCCGAGAGGATGACATGGCCGTTGCTTGGGATGGCTTTACGGTAGATCCTTTTTCTTTTGCGATGCAGGTTGTCTCGGGTACGTAACTTTTCAATATCTGCTCTAAGACCGTCGTTGCTTTGAACTGTGCCGTTGAATTGATCGTTAAAGTAAAAATAACACTTGTTGGCCTTCTTGTTTTCGGCCAAGCGAAATCGTCCATTCTCATCTGTTTTGTAGTATTTTTCTTTTTTCCGCAAAAATGAAATGTCGATGACGTCGTCTTTTCTGCATTTGACAATCTGTAACGCCATGTCATCCCTGTGTTGATTTTGCTCGCCATGGGGCATCGCATCAACAATCTTCTCTTTTAGGCAGAAGGGCGCCACCATGCCTTCGTCATCTTCCTCATCCTCTTCGTCAACATATGCCGGCACGTGAGAGGTGCCGGTAGGAGATATATGCCGACTGGGTTGCCCGCCCGTCATGCCTTTCGTGTCTTCGGATTGAGGCAGGGGCAATGCCCTATCGGTGGTGTCATCTTCATCATGGTCTCTTTGATCCACCTCTTGTGAAACGACTTGGCTTGTTGGCCCTTCTTCAACGACTTCGGCCTTGGCAATCCTCTGGGGTTTGAACTCTATGACGCCATCTGTCACCCCGGCAGATTCGGCTTTCTGTTGCCTCTTAAGGGCTTCTAATTCACAAATGGCTCCAGCCTGTTTGAAGGCGTCGAAATATTTCAGTGCCGTTTCATAATCGACATCTTGTTTGATCACCATGCATGTGTTTGAAAATAGCCGCTCTACTGTTTTTCGTTCGGTTTTCAACAGGGCTCGCAAGTGCCGCTTCACGTCTTCGCGCTGCCGGCCCTCGACGGTTTTTCCATTGAATATGACCTTGTAACGCCTCCCATTTGTCCTGTCTTCGTTAGGCTGGGTATCCTTTTTACTCGGGTCCTCCACCGGGGTGAGCGCTGCCGCAGGACACCCCTTAGCCAAGTCCAGCACAGAGACGACACTTTCAGCGGTGGGACCGGAAAAAGCGGATATCTCCAGATCTGAACAGCGATCAACAGGGCGTTTTAGCTTTATCTTAAGATCATAGGGCCCTATGGTCACCAAGTCCAAGGAACCTAACAGGCTTGTGGTCACAGGCTTCCCGTTGACCAGAAGGCCCTGACCATGGTCTTCATTAGAAACGACCACTTGCTTACCGTTGAACCGAAACGCAGCCTGAATATCGGCAATATTTTCGCCAGGTAGGACCAGATCCGCCGTTGTACTGCTGCCAGCGGTAACCTTTTCTTTATTGAAGCAGTCCCATCCGAGAAACTCGTCCCCTCGAAAAACAAAGAATTGCGCTAAAGGGCCATTTTCTGGAACAGCCGCGGTATGTTTTCTTGCTAATCCGGATCTGGAACTAGGATTTGTCTGACAGATCATTCGGCTCATTGTCACAGTCCTGAAAGATAGCTATTCCACATCAATT
>JASFPF010000005.1:0-16818 GCA_050116135.1 Deltaproteobacteria bacterium
TGTTGGGCAGTTCCTCCATATACTCGCTCGGGCCATGCAAGCAAAGCGGATCCTGGAACTGGGAACAGCGACTGGATATTCAGCGATCTATCTTGCCAGGGCATGCGAGGGTTTAAAGGGAAAACTTGTTACCTTGGAAAAAGATGAAGGCATGGCAAGGAGAGCTCATGCCAATTTTCAAAAGGCAGGCTTGGGACACTTTATAGAGATTAGGGTGGCAGATGCTCTGGCCGAAATGACGAACATGCAAGGGCCCTTCGATTTGATTTTTTTGGACATTGACAAAGAGGATTATCTCCCCCTTTTATCCCATTGCCACCGTCTGCTCAAAACCGGAGGTCTCATGGTGACCGACAATGTGGGATTTCATGCAGCCAACGATTTCAACCATGCCGTGTTTGAAAGCCCCCAGTGGAAAAGCGTGCACTTACTCTCTTATCTGCCCGATCACTCTCCTGAAAAAGACGGGTTGTGCCTGGCCCTTCGTATCTGAATCCCCGTGAATACCACGAAGATGGAACACCGAATCAGACAGCGATATAGGGCCGCTTGTGCACTGCCCGGAATGCGCTTCCTTCAAGTTGGCTGGCGGGAGAGAGGTGGCTCTTTGGCACCATCGAGGACCTTCCGCATCCGCTCCCGCTCTGCTTTGAGTTTTCTTAAGCGGTCTTTCAGGCCTTCCTGCCTTTCAGGGGGCGCCAACCGGACTTGCTCTTCCAGTTTTTCCACCTCCTGCTGTAACGCATAGAGTTCTTTGGCGATTAGACGGATGGACATGGTCGTTCAGTCAAAGCAAGGCCTCAGGGTGTGTGATCACACTTAAGCCACGAGTCGCCACACAAGGGCTACCCCGGCTGTGAACAGAAAAATCGTTTCCACCAAAAACTCAAATCTGAAGCCGGGCACCATCCAGTCCTTCTCAAGGGCTTGAACAACCCCTGCCATGTAAAATACGGAAAGGATCATGCCATAGGCCAGCGTGGTGGCAAAATGCATCACCGGGGCAAAAAGAAGGACAGCCAGAGAGACGACCAGAAGCTGTTTTAGGAGTCGAAGTGTTTTCTTGTCGCCCAGGACAATGGGCAGGCTCTCTTGTCCCACGATCCGGTCTCCTTGCATATCCAGGATATCAAAAAAGGCGGTTCTGACAAAGACCATGACCGACGCCCATAATGAGACGAAGATCATGGTTGTCGTCATCTGCAACGAGATAGAAAGGTGGGGGAGAACCACCGTGACAACGCCCCAGGCCATGGCAATCAATACCGTTTTTGAACCGGGCACGTCACTGAGGCTTTCAATCTTTCGGCCTCGTTCACGGGAACTGGGGAAGAGCTTGACCTTGTACGAGAGCCCAAGGATGCTGATGATACAAAGGACGAAAAAAGGAACAAGCCCCAAAGTGAATGCCATGAACAGCCCTACCGCCCCGGACAAGGTCGCCAGGGTCAAAAGGACTAGACGGTTGGTTTCGTAAAAGTGAGCCCGGTCCGGGTCGTTGTAACGGACCGCCTCCTGCCCGATAAAGTTATTCAGGATGTGCATGGAAAGGACATAACAGGTGGCCATCAAGGCTGCCGGAAGACTTGCCCTGATACCTGAGAGTAGGGCACAGGCATAACTGAAACACCCTGCCCCTAGGGCCAGGTACAAATTGCTCAGAAGGAGCCAGCGCTGTATTCTGAAAACCGTTTGCCGCCATCGTCTCTTTTGGAGACCCTCCAGTGTTCTGTAGACTTTCTTGATCACCCAGTTTGGCGTAGAAGCTCCGGCAGTAATGCCAATGGCCTCAAAGGGCTCAATTGCGTTGCGGTCGAGCTCTTCCTCGCTCTCGATATGAAAAGCCGGGATCCCCTCTTGACGGACGACCTCAGCCAATCTCTGGGTATTGCCACTGTTACGGCCACCCACCACGACCACCGCATCCACGCTTTTTGCCATCTCTTTGACCTCGGCCTGTCGCCTGTGCGTGGAATCGCAGATGGTATTGAATATCTTGAAATGGGGAAAGCGCTTCTCGAGGGTCATGGCGAGACGATCAAAGAGCCGGCTGTCTTGGGTGGTCTGGGCAACCACGATGGCGCGCTCAAAACGAGGGAGCGTCGCAAGGTCGTCCACGCTGGTGATCACATGGCCACGGCCTTCAGCATAACCGAGGAGGCCTAAAACCTCAGGGTGATCCCGGTCGCCTACGATGATAACCCCATAACCCTGCCTGGCATACCTGGCGATGATGGTCTGCACCTTGACCACCCTAGGGCAGGTGGCATCAATAATGCTAAACCCGGCGTCAAGAAGGGCCTGTTTGGTTTGAGCCGGCACCCCATGGGCCCTGATAATCGCACGACCGGATTCTGCCGCCGAGGGGTCGTCAAGGAGACAAACACCCTTTTCTGTTAGAATATCTAAGACTTGAGGATTGTGAATCAGTGGGCCAACGGTATAGAGGGGGCCGTCCTGACCGTTCGCAGCGTCCAGAACAATCTCGACAGCCCTGCGGACACCCATGCAGAAGCCCGCGGTCTTGGCAAGCTTGATTTTCAAATGAGGCTCTATTCTTTCAGGAAGATCTTGTGATTCACCAGAGAAAGGGCATCAATGCGGGCATGCAAGAATTTCTGATCGCCAAACACATTCACCAGGCGAAGACCGTCGTCTTCCGGCTCAATCTTGTCTACGGCCTCCATAATAAGCTCCTCTTGGCCGTCGCGTATGATGTACGCATTGGCTTCACACATGTTTTTGGATCAACTCCTTCAGGTGCTTTTCGATCAATGTCTCAATGAGCGGCGGAAGGGGGGTGGGGGTGAGCCCCACGATCTCAACATTTTCTTGTGAGATGGGAATCAGGAACTTTCTGGCCTGGCTTGCCGCCACAGCCTCAGCCATAGGGGGCGTCACCTCTCCCATCATGGCATGGGCCAACACAATGCCCATGGGCCCTATGATAATGTCAGCCTGACCCACTGAGCGGACAATGGCGTTTTCGCCCGATGCGCCTCGATTTGCCCTCGCCTTGAGCATTTGGGCCGTGGCAATGGCATTGGTCCCAAGGGCAATGATCTCTACCGATTCTTGGAAGGCTTCCTTGAGTTTCTTGATGATAATACTTCCGATACCCCCGCCTTGACCATCAATAACACAAATATCCATGTGGTAATCGCTGCCTCCCAAGCCAACTTCCGGCAAGATCCATATTATGGTTCGCCCTGCGGCAACCTGAACCGCGAAAGCGAGCGCATTCCCCGCAGCTTGACTTCGACGAGCTCAGCCGAGTCGCTGCGGGGTTAGCGAGCGTATCTGAAAATGGCAAAATTCCTTACGGTCGAAGATTCCCTGCAACTTGCTGCAGGGATCTTCAATTGAAAACTGATACCTGCGCCCATGGCTTGAATAATGTTTCGTGGATGGGCACTAGCAAATATGTTTAACAAATTGGCACCAAGGGGTCAACAAAAAGGACGTTGGACAAAACAGAGGTATGCCGTGGGTTAGGCAAGGAATCCTGAGACTTTGGGAAAGGCATTTCTCTCCAGATATCTAACACAGTCTTCCATGTGCTTCTGGCACTGATCCCGCCAGGGGCTTACGTGATCAGGGTCCCGGAGTGTTTGTCCTGAGAAGCCCCCTTTCAACAAAGACGCTACCATGGTTTCGGGAAGATCATCTGGCAACTCGATCCCGTTCATCATGGCCCATGCCAGGGTCCAGGCCCGGGCAACATTAGACGGATTGTAGCCTCCTCCTCCCAGGGCCACCCAGGCGGGCGCCTCTTCGGTCAGATAGGCGATGACTTTGCAGAACCCATGGGTGGTCAGTTCGAGGGCCGCCAAAGGGTCATCCCGGAATGTATCCACACCAAGCTGGGAGACGACCACATCTGGCTTGAACATCTCCATGAGCCTGGGAACCACCTCCGTGAAGCCTACCCAGAAGACATGATCATCCGTGCCAGGGAGCATAGGCACGTTCAGCGCATAACCCGCACCCTCCCCGCGCCCCATCTCGTTGAGTTTCCCTGTACCGGGAAAAAGGGTGCGTCCATGCTGATGAAACGAAATGGTGAGCACATTGGCATCCTCGTAAAAAGCCCACTGGACGCCGTCTCCGTGGTGTGCGTCTATGTCCAGATACATGACCCGTTTTCCCTGGTCCACAAAGTGGTCGATGGCCAGCACCGGGTCGTTGATGTAGCAAAAGCCTGACGCCCGGCTGGCGTCAGCATGATGGAGTCCCCCAGCAATGTTGAAGGCGATGCGAGCTTTGCCCTCAGACACCAGCTCAGCGCACTGGAGAGACGCCCCAGCGTGGAGTTTGGACCACTCCCAGAGTCCAGGGAAAACCGGATTGTCCCCTGGACCGATGCCGTGTGACAGGTCAATATCGATTTCGCCTCGGCTGGCCCGTGTCAAGGACTCCACATAGTCAGGCGTGTGAAAGCGGAGGATCTCCGCTTCAGAGGCAGCCCTGGTCTCTACCAGACCTGCCTCTGGAAGTTCAAAAAGGTTATAGGCCTTGCAAAGGTCATAGGTGAGTTGAAGGCGCTCGATTCTAAGAGGATGACTGAGGCCGTAATCATAAGCGAAGTACTTCTCCGTATAAAGAAAGGCTGTTTTCACGGTTGCCTTCTTTTCCTCCCAAAACAAGCCTTCATGGCTCTTAGCTGACCAAACGGTTAATGATTATACTGTGGGTCTTGCCGAATGTCATGATTTTTTGGGGATCAAACCCCCCGGCCAGATAGACTCTTCTGAATTCAGGCCTGTCAAGGAGATAGAGGATAAAGCTCAGGTGTCCGGAATACCCTGTGTCATCCAGTTGCTGCATCTCTCTCACGGCCTCTTTTGCCAATGCCACAGCCTCTCGATGGACCGTAGGGCCGCGGTCACGGCACTCCCGTATGGAGTAAAGCTGTCTACAACTGAAGGGGCGAATGTCATAAATAAGGCAGGTGTCATCTTCTTTTAAGAAGGGGCACGGGGCAATATTTTGTCTTTCTTTTTTCCGTTTATTTTGCGCAAGCTTTTTTTGGGTGTGTCCCTTCAGGGGCTGTGGGAAGGTCTTGATTCGCTCCCGAATGACAAGACCCTCCAGCGTATTGATGTCTACATTTCCAACGTCTGTGCAGCAGTAGGAGCAGCCTATCTTGCAGATGGCATGCTGTTTATACGAACGGGCATCGCCTTCAAAGCGCTCATAGATCTGCTGTAGCTTTTGTTTCTTGTCTTCCCATGTCATTTAGGTAACATGGCCACATGCACGGCCCATTCACTCACTGTCACGCTTTAGGACAGCGAGAAAAGCAGACTGAGGGATCATGACAGACCCCACCATCTTCATGCGCTTCTTGCCTTTTTTTTGTTTTTCAAGGAGCTTTCGCTTCCGCGTAATGTCTCCACCGTAACACTTGGCCGTGACATCCTTCCGGAAAGGGGAGATGGTCTCCCGGGCGATAATCTTGGCGCCGATGGCCCCCTGGATGGCGATCTTGAACATCTGTCGCGGGATCTCTCCCTTGAGTTTTTCACAGGCATACCTGGCACGCTGGTAAGCCCCATCCCGATAGACTAGCTGTGAGAGGGCATCCACCTTTTCGCCGTTAATCAGGATGTCCAGTTTCACTAGGTCGCTATCGCGGTAGTCAAGAAGCTCGTAATCAAATGAGCCGTATCCCTGGGTGACGGTTTTGAGCCTATCGTAGAAATCGTAAATCACCTCAGCCAGCGGGAGTTCAGAGGTGAGCTCAACCCGCTTGCTACCCATATATTGATGCTTTGTATTGACGCCCCGGCGCTCAAGGCAGAGTTTGATCACCACGCCGAGATACTTGTCGGGCATCATGATGGTGGCCCTGATATAGGGCTCCTGGGTGGAGGTTATGCGAGACGGGTCGGGATAGAGCGCAGGGTTGTCGATGACCATGGTGGCCCCATCTTCCATCATGAAGTGATACTTGACCGAGGGAGAGGTGATAATCAGAGAAAGGTCAAATTCCCGCTCCAAGCGTTCCTGGACGATTTCTAAATGGAGGAGCCCGAGGAATCCGCATCGGAATCCAAAACCCAGCGCTGCTGAGGAGTCCTTTTCATAGACAAGGGAGGCGTCATTGAGCTTCAATTTATCCATGGCCACGGCCAAGTCTTCGTATCCGTCGGAGGCCACCGGATAAATGGAGGAAAAAACCACCGGCTTGATCTCCCTGAAACCCGGCAGTGGCGCTGCACAGGGACGATCATCCTGGGTGATCGTGTCTCCACAACGGGTATCGCTCACCGTCTTCACCCCGGCAATGATATAGCCCACCCCACCAGCAGACAGGGTGTCCTTTGGGACCCTGCGAATTTGAAAGATGCCCACCTCTTCCACCCGGTAGGTCGCGCTATTGGACATAAAGCGTATTGTATCTCCGGGCCGCACCGTTCCTTCAAAGACGCGGCAGTGGATAATCGTGCCTCGGTAGGGGTCATAGTGGGAGTCAAATATCAGGGCCTCCAAGGGGCTGTTCGGATCTCCCACTGGCGCCGGGAGCCTGGCCACAATCGCTTCTAAGATTTGGTCAATCCCGAGCCCTTCCTTGGCCGAGGCGAGGACAGCCCCACCCGGGTCCAGTCCGAGATCATCCTCAATCTGATGCTTGGTCTCTTCCACATCTGCGGCCGGCAGGTCGATCTTGTTGATCACCGGGATGATTTCAAGGTCGTGATCCATGGCCATATAAAGATTGGCCACTGTTTGGGCCTCCACACCCTGGCTGGCATCGACCAAGAGGAGGACCCCTTCGCAAGAGGCCAGGGACCGGGAAACCTCGTAGGTGAAATCGACATGACCGGGGGTATCGATGAGGTTTAGGGTGTAGGTGATGCCATCTTTGGCGGTATAGGGCAGGGAAACGGCCTGACTCTTGATTGTAATCCCCCGCTCCCGCTCGATGTCCATGGTGTCGAGGATTTGTTCTTTAAAATCTCGGTCGGAGATGATGCCCGCGGCCTGGATGAGACGGTCGGAAAGGGTCGATTTACCATGGTTGATGTGGGCAATAATGCTGAAATTCCGAATCTGTCTCACAACGCCCCAAAACCCAGGTCAAAGGCCCGCAAGTTTGCCTCCACAAAAGCCGCTTTTGTCTTGGTCCGGATGGTCTCCTCAAAGGCTTCTCTAGAAACAGGCAGGACCCCGCTGCTGGCCAAGGCGCCGACCATGACCACATTGGCTGACAACAAGGAGCCAGCCTGCTCGGCCAGCGCCTGGGCGTTCAATGTCATGAGTTTCTTCACACGGCTTTGGATGAAGGCAAAGAGCTTCTCAACTACAGGGTAAACGCCTTTGCCGATGGCCACACTGAAAGGCATCACCGGCACAGTGTTGGAAATGACCACAGAATCGGCTGAACACTTGCCCATGGCTCGGTAGGTTTCCACGGGTTCGAACCCCAGGAGGACATCGGCCTCGCCCTCTGAGATGATGGGACTCTTGATATCGCCGATCATCACCGTGGACTCTACCACCCCACCCCGCTGGGCCATGCCATGGACTTCACTGGCCAGGACATGATGGCCAGCGCGGATTGCCGCTTCGGCCAGGACCATCGTGGCCAAAAGGGTCCCCTGTCCGCCAACGCCTGTCAAACATACCCGATATTTGTCCATATGGTTATCTCCCCTGACGGCTTGGTGACAAACCGTCTGTTTGTTCAGGCTTTACTTATGCCTTCTTGGGCCTGATCTTTTTGCAAATCTGAATACACACGCCGCAACCGATGCACAGGTTCTCATTAATGACCATGGTCGTCTCGGCCTCAGGGTCCGGATTCCTGTAAAGGGCTGGGCATCCAAACGTGTCAACGCACTCGGTGCAATCGGTATTACACTCCGGCCCAACCACAAAGGCCCGTTTTGATTTCTTGTCAAGCATACGCCTTTCATAGAGAGGGCAGGGTGCCTTGGCCACGATCACTGAAAGCTCATCGGCCTCTAGCGCCTCCTTGACCGCGTTCTTGGTTTTGGCCAAGTTGATGGGATTGACCACGGCCACCTGTTCAACACCACAGGCCCTGACAATGGCCTCAATAGACACAGATGGCTTGTCCCAACCTGGCGGGGTGATCTCTACACCGGGATGAGGCTGATGACCGGTCATGGCCGTGGTGCCATTGTCGAGTATGACAAGGATGAAGTTATGCTTATTGTGGACCGCATTAATAAGCCCAGTCACGCCGGAGTGAAAGAAGGTAGAATCGCCGATAAAGGCAATGACCTTCTTGTCCGTTACCCTGGAAATGCCGGCTGCTGAAGTAACGCTGGATCCCATACATATGAGAAAATCGGCGGTCTGCAAGGGCGGTAGGATACCTAGGGTGTAGCAACCAATGTCTGTGGGAAAGACGGCTTCGGTGTGGATTTCTTTCAAGACGCTGTTCACTGCGTAATAGGTGGCCCGATGGGGACAACCTGCACACAGGTTTGGGGGCCTCATGGGGAGCTGGACCGGATCCGGATCCTCCTTCACGTCAATGGGCGTTGGGGGTGAATACGCAGTTCCGAAGAACCTTGCGATGACCTCACGCACCATGCCAGGGTGGTATTCATAGAGGCGCGAAAAAAGATCGGCCCCCTTTCCGGCAATGGATGTGGTCAAGCCATTGGTCTGGGCGGTGACCTTCAGGCTGTGTTCGAAGACAGGCTCTAGTTCTTCCACGACCAGGATCTTTTCCACAGACTGGATGAAGTCCACGGCGAGCTTGTCCGGGAACGGGTATGTGAAGCCGAGTTTCAGGATTTTCACCCGGTCCTCCATGCCCAGATCTTTAATGGCATCAGCCACATACGCATAGGCCATGCCGCTGGTGGCAACGCCCCATGGGCCACCTCCAGTCACCGTATTGAAGGGGGATCGGCAAGCCATGTCCCGTGCCTTGTCTTCCTGAGCCAGCAAGATCTTGTGGCGCAGCCGGGCATTGGCAGGGACTGTGACAAAGCGCGCACTGTTCTTTTCAAAGGCACCCTTGGTCGCGGGCGGCACAAGAGGGCCGGTTGTCACGATGCCACGATGATGGCTCAGGCGGGTAGTGGTCCGAAGGAGTATGGGGAGCTCCAGGGCTTCGGAGATCTCAAAGGCCGCCTTGGTCATCTCTTTGGCCTCTTGGGCGGAAGCGGGCTCCAGCATGGGCAGATTGGACAATCGGGCATAGATCCGATTGTCCTGTTCATTTTGGCTTGAAAACATGGACGGATCATCGGCTGTAACGATCACCATGCCTCCCCGAACCCCAACATAGGCGAGGGTCATCAGGGGATCAGCCGCCACATTAAGGCCCACATGCTTCATACTGCACAGGGTCCTCACGCCAGAAACGGCAGCGCCTGCAGCGGTCTCCATGGCCACCTTTTCATTGGTGGAATATTCAAAATAGAGGTCTGCTTCGCCGGCGATGCGAAAGAGATTGTCTCCGATTTCAGATGACGGCGTGCCCGGATAGGTGGTGGCAAAGCCGAGTCCGGCCTCAAGGGCCCCTCTAACAATCGCCTCGTTTCCTAGAAGGAGCAGTCTTTTGTCTACCTCTTTGGTCAATAGGGGATGCATGGTCACCTCCATGATCGTGGCTTCTGAGACGGCTTTTTCACAAAGGTTAAAAAACGGATAAAAAACCTTTTATAAAAGACTTTTTGCAGAACCATCGATTCATTAATTTATAGAAGATCTGTTGTCAATCTCGACCCGTCAGGTCGCCTCAGGTCAGAATAATCAATGGCTTCTCCCAGGTACGCGTCGACCACATCCTGATTGTCTTTGATGGCGTGAGGAGGACCCTCCGCAATTTTTTGACCGTAGTTAATGACCACAATTTCATCAGATATGTTCATCACCAGATTCATGTCGTGTTCTACGAGCAACACGGTCATCCCTTTGTCCCGGATGGCACAAATACGTTCCGACAAATGCTCTGTCTCACGGTCATTCAGGCCTCCTGCCGGCTCATCTAGGAGAAGGAGTTGGGGCTCGGTTGCCAGAGCCCTGGCGATTTCTAGAAGTTTCTGCTCCCCCAGCGACAGGTTGTCAGCCTTCATGTCTTTCTTTTCGACGAGTCCAGAGAATTTTAGGTATTCAAGGGCGGAGTCTCTTATTTGCCGTTCCTCTTGTCGCATCTTCCTGAGGCGAAAACCTGCAGCAAAGAGCTCTGATCGGGTCCTCACATGCCTGCCCACCATCACATTTTCCAGGACCGTCATTTCGCTAAAAAGTTCCACGGTTTGAAATGTACTCGATATACCTAAGGCTGATACCTGGTAGGGTTTTAAGCCCCTTGTAGACTTCCCGTTAAAATGGATTTCACCGCTTGTAGGATCCAAGATTCCGGTGATCATCTTGAAAAGGGTTGTCTTTCCTGCGCCATTGGGTCCAATAATTGACTTAATCAACCCTGAACCCACGGCAAAACTCAGATTGGCAATGGCCAAGAGGCCGCCAAATTCCTTACAAAGATCATCGATTTCTAACAGGGGTGCCATGGGTGGAGTCTGTTCCTTGTGCAAACCGTCGCTTTCCAGTTAACCTGCAAACCTATATGCAGACTCAATAAATGAAACCCCTTGCCTTGTCAAATGATGTCGGCGTATGTTTGGCTCTTATGATATAATCCCCTCCGTTAGAACAAGGAAACGAGGGTCTCGCAAAGGCCAGTCGAATTCTAATGCGTGTCAAACTTGTCTCCAAGTGAGCGCAAAGAAAAACCAACTGCGAGCGTCATTCAATCCCTTGCAGGCTCTGCCCCTTCGGTTGATCAAAAACGGGTTTAGACAAAGAGAAAAGAGGTCTGGACCCTATCCCTGTTTTTCAAGAGGGCAATGTGTTACGTAAAAAGAACCTTTTGAAGATCTTTGTCCATGAACAAGCAGGAGGTCATCATGTCTTACAGGGCCCTTATTGTCGTGGATATGCTCAACGATTTCGTGGATGAAAAAGGGGCATTGTACTGTGGTCCATCGGCCCGGAACATTATTCCTTTCATCAAAACTCGGATAGGAGATTACCGCAAAACCGGAGATGCTGTGATCTACATCCAAGATTCACACTTAGAAGACGACAAGGAGTTTGAGAGATTTCCAAAGCATTCGGTGAGCGGCACGTGGGGACACCAGATCGTGCGGGAACTTGCTCCCCAGCCAGGAGACGTGGTGATCCAGAAAAGACGCTACAGCGGTTTCTTTGAAACCGAATTAGGGGATTTGTTGAGAGAACACGATATCCGAGATGTCGAAGTCGTGGGCGTTTGCACCAACATCTGCGTAATGGACACGGTAGGTGGTCTGGCCAATCGAGATTATAACATTATCGTGCCAAGGGCAGGGGTGGCGGATTTTGACGCTGAGTTTCATGAATTTGCTCTCAAGCGTATGGATAAGATATACGGGGCCAAGGTCCTATGACCGACCTTCCGAAACATGTTGAACTACTGACCGATCTCTACGAACTGACCATGGCGGCCATTTACTTTGAAAACAAGATGGCTGACCCGGCGACCTTCTCGCTCTTCATTCGGAAATACCCGCCTAATCGGACTTATTTCGTCTCAGCAGGCCTTGAAGATGTCCTCAACTATGCAGCCAATTTTCGTTTTTCAGAAACGGATCTGGCTTACCTGGATGGCACAGACACGTTTTCAGAGGACTTCCTCCACTATCTTAAAAACATGCGTTTTACTGGCAGCATCCGGGCCTTGGCTGAGGGAGAGATCTTTTTTAAGGACGAACCGATCCTCGAGGTGACAGCGCCTATCATAGAGGCCCAGATACTAGAAACATTAGTCATCAACACCATAAATCTCCAGGCCATGATTGCCACCAAGGCAGCCCGGTGTGTTCATGCCGCTTCAGGCCGCAGGCTCATTGATTTTTCCCTTCGAAGGACTCACGGGATAGACGCCGGGCTGAAAGTAGCCCGCAGTAGCTATATCGCCGGATTTGCCGCCACCAGCAATGTCTTGGCTGGAAAGCTTTATGGCATTCCCATTTCGGGGACCATGGCCCACTCGTATATCAGTTCTTTCGGAGATGAGATTGGGGCATTCAGGGCCTTTGCCCGCTCTTTTCCAAAAAGGACCGTCCTTCTCATCGACACCTATGACACCTCTGCTGGTGCCCGAAAAGCGGCCGTCATAGGCCAGGAGATGGCCAGGGAGGGCGGCCAGTTATTAGGCGTTCGCTTGGACAGCGGCGATATGACAACGTTGAGCCAAGAGGTTCGGCGTATCTTGGATGATGCAGGCCTTAAGGAAACAGAGATATTTGCCAGTAGCAATTTTGACGAGTACAAGATCGCAAGACTGATTAGGGAGGGAGCTAGGATTGACGCCTTTGGGGTAGGGACCAAGATGGGCGTGTCGGCCGATGCCCCCTATTTTGACATTGTTTACAAACTGGTCCAGTACGGCGATCGACCGATTATGAAGCGCAGCACGGGCAAGGTCAATTTGGCCGGCAAGAAACAGGTCTTTAGGAGGACCGACAGCCAGGGGCGGTTCATGGAGGACGTCATCGGTACCCACGATGAAAACATAGAGGGGACAACGCCTTTGCTGGCGCCTGTGCTGGAGGGAGGGGAGCAGGTAAGAGCCCACCCAACTTTAGAAGAGATCCAGCAGCATTTTACAAGACGCTTTCAAGCCCTGGGTCAAGTATACAAGGCCTTGGACGAGCCCCCTTTCTATCCAGTGAAGCTAAGCCCTCGCCTGAGTGCCATTCAGAAAACAGCCTGAACCTCAAGGCCTCAGATTTCATATCTCGCCTGGCGCTCCAGAAATACTAGCCACAACTTCTTCCCTCTGTTTTGTGCTGTTCTGTCTTCCACGGCCTTGAGGCCATAATAAAGGCAGCAATGAGGGTGAGCAACACCCAGTCTCTGCCTATCAGGATGAGGGATGCCCAGGAGTATCCCCCATAGGGTTTTCTCAGCTCATTATACAGGTCTCCAAAAAGGATGATTCCAAGCACAAGGGGCACGAAATACTTGATAAGGATATCCCACCAGACACCCAGCTGGATGGAGGATATTCGGTTGAGGTGGTTTCTTAGAACCTTCAACCTGAAGCACCATCCAACGAGAATACATTCAAAAATGCCGACCACCACCAGCCCGTAGTGGGTCAGGAAATGGTCCACAATGTCTAACCAGAGCAGCCCTGCCTGTGTGGTGAAAATGATAGAACCCAGAAATCCGAGGATCGAGATCGCGGTGATGAGAGGCTTTCTCCTAAGGCCAAACTTGTCCACCATGGCGGAAGTAAATGCCTCCATGATGGATATTGATGAAGACAACCCGGCTACGACTAGGCAGAGAAAAAATATGGCACCAAAAAGGTTCCCGCTGGGAATAAGGCTCACGGCTTTGGGGTAGGCCACAAAGGCAAGGCCTATGCTCTGAGAGACGATCTCAGATAGGGGCTTCCCATGAGTGGTGGCCATAAAACCGAGCACTGAAAACACGGCCAGGCCTGCAAAAAGGGAGTATCCGCTGTTTATCAAACCCGTAAGTATGGCGTTTCTTGAGATGTTTGCCTTTCCCGGGAGGTAACTTGCATAGGCTATCATGATGCCAAAGCCCAGGCTGAGGGTGAAAAAGATCTGGCTGTAGGCATCGATCCAGACCTTTGGATTGGAAAGTTTGGAAAAGTCGGGGGTGAGATACGCCCTGACGCCCTCCATGGCCCCGTCAAGGGTCAGAGACCAGAAGACCAGCACACCAGTGAGAAAAAACAACAGGGGCATGAATATCTTGTTCGCAAGCTCTATGCCTTTTCGTACCCCCCTGTAAACGATGAACCAGTTCAACAGCCAGATCATGACAAGGGCAGAGAATATTGGGGTTCTGATTTGGCCGATCTCAGATGGCACCTTGCTTACTGAAAGGAAGTCCTTGAAGAAGTAAGCGTTGGGGTCATCACCCCAGCCAAGATGGAAGGAGAGGACAAAGAAGTTAAGACACCAGGCTATCACCACCATGTAATAAAGAACGATTCCGAACATGACGAGTGTCACTGCCCACCACCCAAGCCACTCCCAGTTCTTCTTAATCTTTGCATAGGCAAGAGGGGCTGACCCTATCCTTTCATGTCCTATGGCAAACTCAAGTATGAGGAGAGGGATGCCAGCGGTTAAGAGAGCCGTCATATAAGGGATAAGGAAGGCCCCCCCACCGTTGTCATAGGCCATGTAACTGAACCGCCATATGTTACCCAGTCCTATGGCAGACCCAACGGAGGCAAGGAGAAACCCGAGTTGGCTTTTCCACCGCTCCCTCTTCATTGCCCTGAAACTTCCTTAATCTACTGAATGCCTGTTTTTTCGATTGTGCATGAACGGTTTAGCTTGTTGTTTTCCTACAGCAGTTGAACCGCAAAAGCGAGCGCATTCCCCGCAGCTTGCTGCAGGGATCTTCAAAAGACAAGATGCACGAGCAATACGGATTTGACACACGAAATATGGATAATATAAAGTCACGGGTCAAGGATAATCTCAGTAAGGCGAGTGCTCTTATTCTTTCTCTTCTCCATGGGAGATTTAACAAAGTATCTTTATCGTAGGAGTAAAGGCTTTGATGGAATCCATCAGGATTGTGGGAACCGGGTCTTACGTGCCTGACCAAGTTCTGACGAATGCCGATCTCGAGACCATGATAGACACCACTGACGAGTGGATTGTGCAGAGAACCGGGATCAAGGAGCGACGCATTGCTGGGGCCCACGTGAACACCTCGGATCTCGCCGAAAAGGCCTCAGTCAAAGCCCTAGAGGCAGCCGGCATGTCACCTGAAGCGCTTGACCTGATCATCACCGCCACGATTACGCCAGACACCTGTTGCCCCTCCGCATCAAACTGGCTCCAGGCCAAACTCGGTGCCAAGAATGCCGTCGCTTTTGATATAACGGCAGCCTGCACAGGTTTTATATTTGCCCTATCTGTGGCTGAGCAATATCTGAAAAACGGCTCATACCAAAACGCCCTGATCGTTGGTGCTGAGCTCTTGAGCAGAACCGTAGACTGGAAAGACCGAACCAGCTGCATCCTCTGGGGTGATGCAGCGGGTGCCGTGGTCCTGAAAAGTGCAGCCAGCGGGGCGGAGCTGTTGTCTACCCATGTGCACTGCGACGGCAGGGCGGGAAACAACCTGCTCCTGCCTGGCGGCGGCTCCTCGACCACACCCATATCCGAAGAGAGTGTGAAGGAGGGGCTCCATTATTTGAGACTGATTGATGCAAACAGAACTTTTAAGGTCGCAGTCAAACGGTTTGCCGAATCGTGTGAAGAAGCTGCTGCACACCATGGTTGTGCCATATCTGATATTGATCTGATTATTCCCCATCAAGCCAACCTGAGAATCATTCTCGCCTTTGCTGAAAGACTCAAGATCCCACGAGAGAAAGTCTTCGTCAATATCGATCGGTACGGCAACAGTTCAGCCGCCACGGTACCCCTTGCATTGGACCAGGCGGTCCGTGCCGGCCGGATACAACCCGGCCACAAGGTGATACTCACGGCATTCGGTGGGGGCTTGACCTGGGGAAGTGCTTTCATATGCTGGCATTGACCCTAAAGGCTTCTGGATTGTTGGTCGGGTCTTGGCTGCAAGCCTTGGGTTGATGAAGAGACGATCTGGGTCAAGTAACAGGGGGAACGAGCCACCGTCTGCTTGGATTTGACGCGTGTTTGAAACCCTGTTATAGAGCAAAAAAACTCAGGAATCTTCACAGCAGGTTAGGTCCCATGAAGCGGATAGGCATTGTCGTCAAGGCCCAGCAAGAAGCCATGGACAAGGCGGACGAACTCGAAACCTGGTTGAAAGGGCATGGGATTGAGGCCCTCATCCGGCAAAACACCCCCGCACCCATTACCTCCCGCCATAGTTTGGTAGAAAACATCACCAAGGCCCCTAGCGATCTTTCTTCCATTGTAGTGTTGGGTGGCGATGGGACTTTCCTCAGCGCCATCCGATGGGTTCAAGACACGGGCATCCCCGTCCTCGGGGTGAACCTTGGCGGCTTTGGGTTCCTCACGGAGACACCAGTGGAGCAACTTCTTCCAGTTATGGAAAAGGTGATCCAGGACGATTACAAAACCCAAGAAAGGATCTTGCTGTCAGCGACAGTGGTTCGGGACGGCGAGCAACGCGCGTGCCAAACCGTCCTTAATGATGTTGTCATCAACAAAGAGGCCCTTGCACGAATTGCCCATATACATACTTATATTGACGAGGACTATCTAACTACGTTCAAGGCGGACGGTCTTGTTGTGGCGACCCCCACGGGTTCCTCGGCCTATTCCCTGTCAGCAGGAGGGCCCATCGTCCATCCATCTCTAAAAACGATCATTCTTACCCCCATTTGTCCCTTTACCCTGATCAATCGTCCCCTGATCGTCCCGGACACAGTCACTATCAAGATCAAGATCGAAGAGGGGGACTCGAATATTTTTCTGACCTTTGACGGCCAAATCGGTCTCCACGTCACCCACCACGATGCCATCTTGATTGACAAGGCGCCCCACACGATTCACATGATCAAAACCCCAGGCCAAAGTTACTATGACGTTCTGAAGGCCAAATTGAGATGGAGTGGCCGTTAGGGGGCGACTCCATACCCACGGGCGCCCAAGAAGTGCTACCACGAACCACACCTGATCCGTATTCCAGACCACGGAATGGTGGTCAGGCCATGGAGAAATGCCAATGGCGGTCAAGACCATAGAAACAAAGATTGTGCTCCTAGCCCTTGCTGCCCTGGTGATCACTGAAGTGGCCATGAGAGTTGCCATCACTGAAGCCGAGCAC
>JASFPF010000006.1:0-16638 GCA_050116135.1 Deltaproteobacteria bacterium
AACTGTCAATTGAGCGTTTTCGCTCAATTGGAATAATACAAGTATGCCCAAAAGGACTGACATATCAAAGATCATGATTATCGGATCTGGGCCGATCATTATCAGCCAGGCGTGCGAATTTGACTACTCAGGGACCCAGGCGTGCAAGGCCTTAAAGGAAGAAGGCTATGAGGTGGTGCTGGTCAATAGCAATCCCGCCACCATCATGACCGATCCTGCGATGGCTGACCATACCTACATCGAGCCGATCACCCCTGAGATGGTCTCCATGGTGATTGAAAAGGAAAGGCCCCAGGCCCTTCTGCCGACCCTGGGAGGGCAAACCGGTCTGAACACAGCTGTCCGGGTGGCGGATATGGGCGTCCTAGAACAGTTTAAGGTAGAGATGATCGGGGCGTCCACCGAGGTCATCAAAAAGGCTGAAGACCGCGACCTCTTTCGAGGGGCCATGGAGCGGATAGGACTGCGAGTACCCGAAAGCGGTATTGCCCGAGACATGGACAGCGCCAGGAAGATTGCAGCCGGGATCGGCTATCCCATTATCGTCCGGCCCAGCTTCACCCTGGGAGGTACCGGCGGCGGTGTAGCTTACAACCTGGAGGACCTCGAAAGGTGGGCGGCCTGGGGGCTTGATGCCAGTCTGATTCATCAGATCATGCTGGAGGAATCGGTGATCGGCTGGAAGGAATTTGAGCTTGAGGTCATGCGGGACCGAAAAGACAATGTCGTCATCATCTGTTCTATTGAAAACTTGGATCCCATGGGCATCCATACGGGAGACAGTGTCACTGTGGCACCGGCCCAGACCTTGAGCGACCGGGAATATCAGAGGATGCGGGATGCCTCTATCGCCGTGATCCGGGAAATCGGCGTTGAGACGGGAGGGTCCAACATTCAGTTTGCGGTCAATCCCCAGGATGGAGAGATGGTCGTCATCGAAATGAACCCAAGGGTCTCGAGGAGCTCTGCCCTGGCCTCCAAGGCCACCGGCTTTCCCATTGCCAAAATCGCCGCCAAGCTGGCCGTGGGTTATACCTTGGACGAGCTTCCAAATGACATCACCGGGGAAACCGTGGCTTCCTTTGAGCCAACTATCGACTATTGCGTCATCAAGATTCCTCGATGGACCTTTGAAAAATTTCCGGACACGGAAGATCATCTGACCACATCCATGAAATCCGTGGGGGAGACCATGGCCATTGGCCGGACATTTAAGGAGGCCCTCCAAAAAGGGCTTCGTTCTCTGGAGATCGGACGATTTGGTCTGGGGGCCGACGGCAGAGGACGATTGGCACAAGACGGGCGTGTGCCTGCCAGGGAGGAGATTGAGGCAAGGCTCATTAACCCCCATTCCGAACGCCTCTTCTATATCCGATACGGCATCAAGGCTGGGATGAAGCTGGAAACCATTTACAGGCTCACTGCCATAGACCCCTGGTTCCTGAACCAAATGGCCCAAATCGTGATGGCAGAAGAGGAAATATTGAATGCCGACCCTCCCTGGAATGAAGATCTTCTGAAGAAGAGCAAGGCCTTCGGGTTTTCAGATGTTCAACTGGCCCATCTGCTCAAAGGGGCCGATGATGAGATCCGGGGGTTCCGTAAAGAGTGCGGTGTGGCGCCGGTGTATAAATTGGTAGACACCTGCGCTGCCGAATTTGAGGCCCGAACGCCCTACTATTATTCGACCTATGAACTGGAGGACGAGGCCCGCCTTTCTACAGGTCCTAAGGTCATGATTCTGGGCGGGGGCCCAAACCGTATCGGACAGGGGATTGAATTTGACTACTGCTGCGTGCAGGCCTCCTTTGCCTTGAAGGAAGAAGGCGTGGAAAGCATCATGGTCAACAGCAACCCAGAAACGGTGAGCACCGACTACGACACGTCTGATAAGCTCTATTTTGAACCCCTGACCAAAGAGGACGTGCTCAATATTGTGGAAACTGAAAAGCCCACAGGGGTCATCGTTCAATTCGGGGGCCAAACACCCCTTAACCTTTCAGCGGCCCTTGCTGCAGCCGGTGTGCCTATCCTTGGCACGCCACCGGAAAGCATTGCCCTTGCTGAGGATCGAGAGCTTTTCAAAAACGTTTTGGGAAAAATCGGCTTGAAGCAACCTGAGAATGGAACAGCCATGGACGCTACAGAAGCCGTCGGGGTAGCAGACACCATCGGCTATCCCGTCATCGTCCGACCTTCCTATGTCCTTGGAGGAAGGGCCATGCAGATTGTCTATGATAGACCGTCTCTGGAGTCTTTTGCTCGCCAGGCCCACCTGGCCTCTCCGGATTATCCCATCCTTATCGACAGCTTCCTTGAGGATGCCATCGAAATCGACGTGGATGCGATCTGCGACGGCAAGACCACGATCATCGGTGGGATCATGGAGCACATTGAAGAAGCAGGCGTCCATTCCGGTGACAGCGCCTGTGTGCTCCCGCCCCAGGACCTGCCGCCTTCTCTGCTGGACGAAATTAAAGAACACACCCGTGCCTTGGCGCGAGAACTCCTGGTGGTTGGCTTGATGAACATACAGTTTGCCATCAAGGATGAAGAGATCTTTGTACTGGAAGTCAACCCCAGGGCATCACGCACCATTCCCTTTGTGAGTAAGGCCACCGGTGTCCCCCTGGCCAAGCTGGCGACCAAAGTCATGCTGGGGCGGACATTGGAAGATCTGGGACTTACCCGTGAGGTGGTACCCCATCACGTCTCAGTCAAGGAGGCGGTGTTTCCCTTTGATCGATTTCCTGGTGCGGATGTGCTCTTAGGCCCTGAGATGAAATCCACTGGAGAGGTCATGGGCATAGACACGGACTTTGGCAGGGCCTTTGCCAAGTCTCAACTGGCGGCCGGACAGCACCTCCCAACAGAAGGAAGTGTCTTTGTCAGTGTGAAGGATGCGGACAAGGAGGGGCTCTATCCCGTGGTCCATCAGTTCTATGAAATGGGTTTTGATTTTTTTGCCACCCAGGGGACTCACCGTCACCTGGAAGATGCCGGTATCCCGACCCGGCCTGTCAAGAAGATTGCCGAGGGCCGTCCCAACGTGATTGATTACATCAAAAACAGGGACATCCAGTTGGTCATAAACACGCCCTCAGGGAAGGAAAGCGCTGGGGGGTCCAGAGCGATCCGTCGCACAGTCTTGCGATATGGCCTCCCCTATGCTACCACCCTTGCCAGTGCCTGTGCCATGGCCTCAGGCATTGAAGCCATGAAAAAGAGGAAGCTGACCGTCCAATCGCTGCAGGAATTTTACGAGGAGACTGGAAGAGCCAGACAGAAAGGTCTTGGAGGTTTATATCAAAGAAAGACGGCCATGGCTGCCTTTTCATCGAAGAAGGTGGGGTGAGGCATGACGCTGGGTCATGGACCCAAAGAGGCATGTGGTGTCTTCGGTGTATTTGGACACGATGATGCGGCGAAGTTGACGTATTTTGGGCTCTACGCCCTCCAGCACCGGGGACAAGAGAGTGCCGGTATTGTGACGTCTGCAGGGACGTCGATCTATGAGCACAAAGGGATGGGGCTTGTGCATGACGTCTTCAACGAACCTATCCTAAACGGGCTTCGTGGCCGTATAGCCGTGGGGCACGTCCGCTATTCGACGACCGGCTCTTCTGTGGCAAAAAATGCGCAACCCTTTGTGGCCTCTCATGGGGGAAAG
The DNA here is from genome assembly GCA_050116135.1 of Deltaproteobacteria bacterium. Classification (GTDB taxonomy): domain Bacteria; phylum Desulfobacterota; class Desulfobacteria; order Desulfobacterales. Next base: position 3,671 of record JASFPF010000006.1, read on the forward strand.
ACCCTTGCTATTGGTCACAATGGGAACCTGACGAACGCGAGACGTCTTAGGAGAGATCTGGAGGGAAAGGGTTCCATTTTTCAAACCACGATGGACAGCGAAATCATCGTTCATCTCCTGGCGCGTAACTTGAAAGGGGGCATGGAGGAGGCCCTGGTGAAGGCTGCCTCGCAGATCCAAGGGGCTTATTCCTGCGTCTTGATGACCCAAGACCAACTCATCGCCTTTCGAGATCCCCATGGCTTCCGGCCCCTCTGCCTGGGCATGCTCAACGGGGCGTATATCGTGGCCTCTGAGACGTGCGCCTTGGACCTAGTGGACGCCCGATACTTAAGAGACGTGGCTCCCGGTGAGATTCTCATGATCGGCGAAGAGGGCCTAAAATCGATCAAGCCCTTCCCTAAATGTCAGTCCACCTTCTGCATCTTTGAATATATCTATTTTGCCAGGCCTGATAGCAATATCTTCGGTCACAACGTGTATGCCATTCGAAAGAAGCTAGGCATGAAACTGGCCCAAGAATATCCCCTTAAAGCTGATTTTGCCATGCCTTTTCCTGACTCTGGAAATTACGCGGCTATCGGTTTTTGTCATGAGTCGGGCATCCCGCTGGAGATGGGGGTAATTCGAAACCATTACGTGGGCAGGACTTTTATTGAGCCTGCCCAATCCATGCGGGATTTTGGCGTGAAAATCAAACTCAACCCGGTACGAGAGATCCTGCATGACAAGCGTGTTGTCATTGTCGAAGATTCGATTATTCGCGGGACCACCAGCAAAATGCGCATCAAGACATTGCGGGAAGCAGGCGCCAAGGAGGTGCATATGGTGGTGAGTTGTCCCCCCCACCGTTACCCCTGTTTCTATGGGATTGACTTTTCAACCAAGGGGGAGTTAATTGCCTGCCAACATTCGGTGGAAGAGGTTCAAAACTTCATTGGTCTGGATAGCCTCTGCTATCTGAGCCTGCCCGGCATGGTGGAGGCGACGGGGATTCAACAAGACGGCTTCTGCCTTGCCTGTTTTGATGGCAAATATCCCATCCAGCCGGAAGCAGACATTGCCAAACTATGTCTCGAATATTAAGAGTTGCCCTTTGATGGCGCCTTGCGAGATTTCTTTGGTGTCAATGACTAGGGTGGTAAGATGAGGCTGGAAAGCGCCGTGGACGTAGTCGCCATCATTCCCTGCAGGTACGGCTCCAAGAGGTTTGAAGGCAAGCCCTTGATACCGATTCTGGGCCAGCCCATGATCCAATGGGTCTATGAGAGGGCCAAAAAGGCTGAGATCCTATCGGATGTGGTCGTTGCCACAGATGACGAGAGGATCTTGAAGTGTGTTGAAGGGTTCGGGGGCCGAGTACTGATGACGGCGCGCACCCATCGGTCTGGATCGGATCGGGCGGCCGAAGCAGCTGTCAGACTGGATCTAAAAGATCAAGATATTGTCATCAATATCCAGGGGGATCAGCCAGCCCTTGCTCCCCGGTCTCTTTCAGAGGTGGTCTCTCCGCTGATGGAGGCCCCGGGGCTCGTCATGAGCACCCTCGTTCATAAGATAAGGGACCCTGGCGAGATCAACGATCCCAATTGCGTAAAATGTGTCTTTGATCAAGAGGGATTTGCCCTTTATTTTTCCCGCTCTCCTGTCCCTTTCAACCGGGATAGGCTGGAGCAGGTTGACATGTTTAAACATCTGGGGACCTACGCGTTTCGGAAACATTTTCTGGATCGTTTCACGTCACTGCCTCGGGGGAGGCTGGAGGCCATCGAGAAGCTTGAACAACTTCGAGCCCTGGAACACGGCTTCCGGATCAGGGGGGTGGAGACGGCTTACGATTCCCACGCCGTAGACACCCCTTCAGATATACGAAAGATGGAGGCGGTACTCGGTAAGGAAAACATAAGTTGAGAAATAATGCGAATATGATGGTTAAGCAAATAAAGACCTTTCTAAAAGCGATGGCTATGACAGGCATTTACTTCGGTAGGAGTTTGAAGACAGTGCCAGAGGGTTCAGTGGTCCTGTTCCCCTATGAGCCTAGCGTCCTTGGCTGCGGGATAACAGGGATCCTGGCCTTCAAGAGGGCCCCTGCCCAAACGGGGGATTTCCCCGTTCAGGCCCTTGAGCGAAAGGTAGAGGACCTGTCTAAGCACACATGGCAAGGCCTTGAAGAAAAGGGGATGTGGCAAGAAGCGCATTACCTTGGCGGGGAAAGGCTTTTGAGAGAGATAAAGTATCTTGCTGAGCAACTCAAAGGCCGAACGGTCTTTTGTGACTTATTTTCCAACAGGGATTATCAGGAGAGACTGTCCTCCCTGTGCTCAAAGCTTGAGGCGTTGATTGACGCCGAGGACAAGGTCCAGGGCCAGAAGAAAGGCTATCTGGCGGCAAAGACATCTCAAGTCATTGCCTGCCGCATGACCGAATTGAGGGACATCCTCTGGTCTCTGAAGCGTGAAGTGCTTGAAAATATAGAAAAGATATCATCTCTGGGACGCTTTGGCCAATACGAGAAGAGCCCCCAGGCTGTCAAGCGGCTTAAAGAGATAAACCTCATTTTTAACAATCTTGATCGCCTAGAAGTGAGAGGAAGAGACTCTGCTGGGATTTCCCTCCTGTTCGTCGTGGATGAGACCACTTTCTCGGACTTCCAAGAAAGATTGAAAAAGGCGTCTCTCCTTGATGAGTTTGAGGCCAAGAAGGCGGGCCAAATCTTGGTTAATGGAAACATCACAACCCATAGGCGGGAGACGGGGGTCTCTCTGGTATTCACATATAAGGTTGCAGCCGAGGTGGGAAGCCTTGGGGACAATGTTCAATACCTGCGACAGCAAGTGCGTGATGATGCCATATTACAGCACCTGATCAGGTTGCCCCATATGGATCACAGCGCTGTGGCCCATACGCGCTGGGCGTCCGTTGGTGAAATCAGTGAGGCCAATTGTCATCCTGTGGACAATGATCCAGATGGCTCTCGCGGGATTGTTCACGTTTGTCTTAACGGAGATATTGATAACTACCAGGTCCTGAGGCGCGATTTTGAAAGGGAAACCGGTCGATTCATTGCCGATGAGGTGACCACGGATACCAAGATCATTCCACTTCAGATAGAGAAATATCTTGAGATAAACAAGACGCTTGAGGAGGCGTTTCGCCTGGCAGTAAACGACTTTGAGGGGTCCCATGCCATTGCCATGCACAGCGATCTGGCCCCTGGAAAGCTTTTCCTGGCACAAAGAGGGAGCGGCCAAGCCATCTTTGTGGGGTTGGCTGACGATCACTATGTCCCGGCTTCCGAGATATACGGGTTGGTTGAGGAGACGTCTCGTTACCTTAAAATGGAGGGGGAGAGGCCGACCGAAGGCGTGTCCGGGCAAACGCAGGGACAGATATTTGTCCTTGATAGCGATTCTGAGGGAGGCCTCAACGGCATTAAGGCCATCTACTATGACGGCACTCCCGTAACGTTTCGTGAAGATGACATCAAAGAAACGGAAATCACCTCAAGAGATATTGATCGCCAGCAGTTCCCCCACTATTTCTTAAAAGAGGTTTCAGAATCGCCTCGTTCTGTGGAGCAGACCATTGAAGGACGGGCAGCCATTATAGAAAAAGATGGCAAACCACATCCTCAGATTCTCCTGGACACTTCGGTCATACCGGCTCGGCTCGAATCAGCCTTAAGGGAAAACAGAATCCGTAGGGTCTTTTTTATAGGCCAAGGCACGGCAGGGGTGGCGGCGTCAGGTTGTACGGCATTGTTGAGAGACTATTTGAGCCCTGCGAATATCCTTGTGGCCTCATTCAAGGCCTCTGAGTTTAGCGGGTTCATGGTCGACGACACCTTGAAAGACACTCTCGTTGTTGCCATTACCCAGTCCGGAACCACGACAGACACCAATCGGGCCATCGACATGGCGAGAGGGCGAGGGGCCTTCACGTTGGCCATTGTCAATAGACGCGACTCTGACATCACCTTTAAGGTCGATGGCGTGCTTTACACGAGCAGCGGCAGAGATATTGAGATGGCCGTGGCTTCGACCAAGGCATACTATTCCCAAATTGTGGCAGGGGGTATATTGGGTCTAAAGTTGGCCCAATTGACGGGAAGCAGGCCCGACGATTTTATTCGGTCGGAGATAGAACACTTCTGGAAACTGCCTGCATCCATGAAGAAAGTACTGGATGGACAAAGGCAGATCGCCCAGTCAGCCGAGCGACTTGCCGTGACAAAAACGTACTGGGCCATCGTGGGGAGCGGCCCCAACAAAATCTCGGCTGATGAGATCAGAATCAAATTGAGCGAGCTTTGCTATAAGAGCATTTCGTCAGACGTCGTGGAAGACAAGAAGCACATTGATCTTTCTTGCGAACCCCTCATCTTTGTCTGTGCCGCAGGCAACCGTGACGATGTGGTGAGCGACATCGTCAAGGATACGGCGATCTTCAAGGCTCATGAAGCGGTTCCTATCGTGGTGGCCACAGAAGGGGAGCACCGATTTGATCCTTATGCTGATGCCGTGATCCATGTGCCTGAGGTGCAAGAGCGCCTTGCGCCCATACTCAACACCCTGGCGGGTCATTTGTGGGGATACTACGCGGCTTTGGCTATTAACGAGGAATCTCGGTATCTTTTCAGTTTTCGACAGGAGGTTCATGACCATATTGACGCCGCTGTGAACAGGGGTTTAGACGTCTACGAAATTGTATTGGATAAGACTTTCAGGGAAAAGGTGGCTGAGTTTTATAGGACTTTCAAGGGGAGAATAAGCCAAAAGCGATACGCCACAGCCATGGCCATCCATGCGGCGTCTGATCTCACGCTTTTGCTTAAGTACCTGGCAGGCAGGCTACCTATCAAGGATTTTGAGTTCGATTTTGGGGCCAAGGGGACGGCACCCAATATGCTGAGGACTTTTTTTGAATGCATGGGAAGAATCATCAATGAAATGGCCCGACCTGTTGATGCCATAAAGCACCAGGCCAAGACGGTCACCGTGGGTACTAGCAGGCTCTCGGAGAAGGTGGAGGGTCTCCTTTTTGAAGCCCTGGAGAGCCATGGCTTTGGCAAGAGCCAGCTAACCACCAACAATATTGTGGTCTTGAGGCGTTTGCAGGAAGTCGTTAGCGAGGTGAAAGGAACCACCCTCTACAGAATAGGTGGTCTAAACATTCTAGGAGAGCCGGTTGAAGATTCTACCATCCACGTCATCAAGAAGGAAGGAAGCTCTGCACAGCTTGCCTCACGGGTTGAGACCGACCACCGACTGCGCGGTTCGAAGCGGATCATTGTGAAGAACGGAAATGTCTTCATCGGCAGAGGGAAAAGGGACAACCGAAGCATTCTTGCCGTACCGGTCATATCAGACGGCACGAAGATAGACTACCTGTTGCTGTTTAATGTGGGATTTGAGAAACAGGTAGCCCTTGAAAAGAAGGTGGATGCCCTGGGTGAAAAGTATCACCACATAAGGAACCTCGTAGAGGAGACAAGCTTAGCCTGGCAGGACGAATATCTCGACCTGCTCGAGATTGAAACGCTTTTTGGGATGTCTGCCGAAAAGATCTCAGAGGGCATCGTCCATCGATTAAATCATGGAAGTCAGTCCCATAGCTGAGAGCAAGATTCTAGTTATTGGAGGATGGTTCTAATATGCCTTTTCCAACCAAATTCATCTTTGTAACAGGAGGCGTGCTGTCGTCTTTGGGCAAGGGGCTTGCTTCTGCGGCCATCGGCGCTCTTCTGGAAAGTCGAGGACTGACCATCACCCTTCAGAAGCTAGACCCATACATCAATGTGGATCCTGGCACGATGAATCCGTTTCAACATGGTGAGGTCTTTGTGACAGACGATGGGGCTGAAACAGACCTTGACTTGGGCCATTACGAACGCTTCACCCATGCCAAGCTGGGGCGCAACAATAACTTCACCACAGGCAAGATCTATCACTCGGTCATCACAAAGGAGCGGAGGGGGGATTATCTAGGCGGCACGGTCCAGGTCATTCCCCACATCACCGATGAAATCAAGGAAAGCATCCTGTCGGTGGCTCAGGATGTGGACGTCGTGATTGTTGAAGTGGGGGGTACGATCGGTGATATCGAAAGCCTTCCCTTTCAAGAGGCTATCAGACAATTCAAGTCAGATAGGGGTAAGGAGAACATTCTCTATGTTCACCTGACTTTTGTTCCGTACATCTCTGCGGCTGGCGAGGTCAAGACCAAGCCGACGCAACACAGCGTCAAAGAACTTCGCAGTATCGGCATCCAACCAGACATACTCTTGTGTCGAACCGACCGATTCTTATCCAAGGAGCTCAAGTCAAAGATCGCTCTGTTCTGCAATGTCGATGTGGACCAGGTCATCACCGCAAAAGACGTAGAAGCCATCTATGAGGTCCCCCTGGTTTTCCACCAGGAAGGCCTGGATGATAAGATCATCGAGTTACTAAATATCTGGACCCGATCTCCTAGATTGACCGATTGGGAAAGGCTTGTGGAAAAGATAAAGCATCCTAAAGATTCGGTCACCATTGCCATTGTGGGGAAATACATTCATCTGCGGGAGTCATACAAGAGCTTAAACGAGGCCCTTGCACACGGAGGGATTGCCAATGATTGTGAGGTGATCCTGGATTTTGTAGACTCAGAAAGCATTGACGAGTCCAACTGTCGACAACGTCTGGAAGCAGCCGATGGGATTCTGGTCCCGGGCGGGTTTGGAGCACGAGGCATTGAGGGAAAACTCAGGGCGATCCAGTTGGCCCGGGAAGAAAAAATCCCATTTTTCGGCATCTGCCTCGGGATGCAAATGGCTGTGGTGGAATATGCTCGTCACCTTGCCGGGATGAAAGGCACACACAGCACCGAATTTGATGAGGCCACCTCCTTTCCGGTCATCTATTTGATGACCGAATGGTTTGACTACAAATCGAAGACAATACAGAAGAGGGACATGGCCTCGGACAAGGGAGGGACGATGCGGTTAGGGGCTTATCCTTGTATCCTCGCAGAAGACTCGTTGGCCCATAGAGCCTACGGACGAAGGGAAATTTCAGAAAGGCATCGTCACAGGTATGAATTTAATAATGAGTTTCGAGAAAGGCTGGAGCAGGCAGGGCTGGTCATGAGCGGCATCTCTCCAGATGGACAGCTGGTAGAAATTGTGGAGGTCCGCGACCATCCCTGGTTCCTGGGATGTCAATTCCATCCTGAGTTCAAGTCCCGACCGATGAGCCCTCACCCTCTTTTTGTGTCCTTCATTAGATCAGCACTTGATCACAAGCATCGGCGCACCACGCAAGGATCTTCCAACGAGTCCCTGGCGGCAGGTGGGGAGAGTCCCTCCGACTAGATGATCACATCTGGGACTTCCATTTCTCCCTTGTGGAATGCTTCCGAAAAGGCGTTGACGACTTTGGGGTCAAAGTCTGTGCCAGAGCCCTTGACGATGATTTCCTTGGCGTCGAAGGGGGACATGGCCTTGCGATATGGCCGATCGCTCGTCAGGGAATCGTATACGTCGGCCACTGCAATGACCCGGGCCTCCAAAGGAATCTTCTCCCCAGAAACTGGGTGATAGCCGGAGCCGTCAAATCTGTCGTGGTGAGCAAGGATGATGGGAAGAATCCGGCGAAGTGGCCCCCCTATGGGCTCCAGCATTTCAACGCCCTTGTCCACGTGTTTCTTCATTCCTTCGTACTCCTCGTTGGTGAGACGCGCTGCTTTGTAAAGAAGCTGACGGCTGATGTCCAGCTTGCCGATGTCGTGAAGTAACGAGGCATCACGGATGTCTTCGATCTGCTGCGGATTGAGTCCCAGATAAGCAGCAATTTTCGCTCCATAGATAGAAACCCGGTACGAGTGGTTCTCAGTGTACTTGTCTTTGGAGACAAACTGGCGCAGGATAAGTAGAAGGCCATGATAGGTCTGCCGCAGCTCTTGCACACGGGCCTCGTGATGCTCGTGGAGTGTTCCCATGGTATAAGCCGTCACTACCAGAATGCCTGCCCAAGCAGTGAGGTCATACCACCGGCCTTCAACGAACTGGGCCTCCGCCTCCGGCATTTGGGCGAACAAATCCTGGTTGTAATGGGCCAGGAGTCCAACGAGAAATACGCTTGCAAAGGCCGTAAGGGTTGCGTGACGTCGGCCATAGAAATAAGCAGAAAACAAGGTAGGCAAGGTGTAAAAACCCAAAACCATGCGGTTGGCCGTCACCAGATAATTCATGACGGCGGCAAGTGTCAACAAGGACAAGATCAGCCATAATTCCTTGTTGACCTCCCCAAGGCGGCCCACCACTGACGACTTGACTCTCATGGCCCAGTCGCCTTTAGGTTGCGATGCCTCAGAAGGCTGAGCAGCCAGGTCGGCAAGTGGCCGTGGGCCTTCTTCTGCAGCTGCTTCCCGGGAAGAGGGATAGGGGCCTACGGTGTCTTCCGTCGCCTGGTCCTTTGGAACAAAAGCGGCGGTCGCTCCAAGCTTCTCAAGGCCTGAGACGATCATGCCGCCCGCTTTTGCAGGAACGTTCTTGCTCACGACCACGGGTGCCTTGCTCACCAGCTGCATGACCTTTTCACGGGAGACGTTCTTGAAGACCTTTGCGAGAAAAGCACCCACCTCCTCTTGTATTTTGCCACTGGGTACAACTTTGAGAATCAAAGTTCCTGTATCATGCTCGATCATAGCAACCCTCCAAGCATTTGAATGGTCCGATTATGCGATCTGGCCGAGAAGCCCGTCCTATGTTTCATCCAGTTTGGTCCTATAGATTGTTCGTGAGGTCCTATGCCACTGGGGGCACCATATGGTTTGCATGTTGACACGCCGTCAGTAAATCCATACATGACTGTTCGAACAACAATCCTGTGACCAGGCAGACTATTTCATGCTCCCCGTCGTCACTAGAGACAATCATCTGTTAAATCGGCAATTTGAATAACATTCTTAAGCAGTTTTTGTCCCACACGGCCCTGGACATCTAGCCAAAGGCTTTGCAAGATTTGTTCAGACGTTAGAGGTCTCTCCCTGACCTTCGTCTGCGATATGTGCGCCATTTTTTGTCAAAAAATGGCGCACATTTTCAGGAAAGGTGTTGAGTTTCTTATTCAAAGCTGGAAGGACCTTGTTTTGAACAAGCTCGGCAATAGACCTTTCCGGAAGATTCAACACGTCCATGTACTCGCCAAGGAAGGCTGTAGACAGCTCATTTTCGCTCTTGCCCCACAAATAGTCGTGACAAAGGTGAGCAATGTACAGAGTCGTTACATTTTCCCTCCATTCTTTGGGAATCCTTTCCGGAGGAAGCCATTCAGGATAGCACTGATATTGCAGACTCTGACTGACTTCATCAGGGATATTCCATTCTTTTAGAAGTAGCGATCCAACCTTGGGGTGATCAAGCATGTCAATGAGGAGACTCATTTTGGAGTGGCGCCTCTTTAGCAGCAGAATAACGCTTTTGCCAAGGTCGTGCAGCAGGCCTATCGTGCTAATAACCACCGCTTTCTTTACATTGCACAACTGCGATATCTCAAAACCAATGAGGGATACAACCATGGAATGAAACTGGAGTTCCCGAAACTCAGAGGTTTTTGGCATGGTCGTTCGAACACCCATATCCATGACCAATTGATAGACCTGATTGAAACCAAGGAGCAAAACCGCGTGTTGAAAATCTGACACCTTACTCTGAAAGGCGTAATAGGCTGAATTAACTGTTTTCAGCACAGCCCCCACCAAGGAAGGATCCTCCTTGGCTAACTCGGCCACCTTGCGTGTGGACACGTTTTCATCCAGCAGCATCACGGCGAGCCTGCTCGCATACATGGGCAAGCGGGGGACATTCTGGAGGAAACCGACTATCATGTCCGAACGGGCGTACCCACCAGTTCTGGCATTGAGGAACTGGGCCATGTGGGAAATGAGATATTGATTCTTGTCGGATAGATCTAATCGTTTTTCGATGAGATCATTGATCCGTTCTGCCGACAAATCGTTCAAACGCTTGTAGATAGCTAACTGGATTTTTGGAGGTAAGGTGTTCAAGGTGCCTTTATCCAATACAAAGGCGGTCATCGGTTCCAACGCCACAGCAGACGTCGTTGCCTGTCGATGTTCAAAAAGAGGCGCCTCTGGCAGCCATTCTCCCGGGCCACGAACGGCGACCTGTCTCACGTGACCGTTGAGGTGCTTGAGAATCTGTGCAGACCCCTCCAGAATAAAATATATTGTGGTATCCCTATCCCCATTTCGAATGAGGACACAACCAGTGTCGAATTTCTTGACACTGGCCGAATTGTACACAGAGACCAGTTCCTTCTCTGTCAGGCCCCCAAAGGCCGGGTGGCAGTGAGGTTCCCGTGGTTTTCTAAAAGACACGTTCATGGCCGATTCTTAAGCAACCCAACCATGTCTGGTCGGTGCCAACCTCATAAGTCAGGGTTGTATGGAGACACGAGGACCATTCATCGGTTTATGAATGGGGGAGGTACTGCAAAATCCATTCCACAGGCCTATTGGCTTCTTTGGCCTAAAAGCCATCAATGACTCAGGCGGTGTTGAAAGGCGTAAGGGCAGAGCCGTTTTTTGAAGGTCTCAGGGCCCCACGGTCATTTGATTCTCTTGCCTCTGTGTGCTATATGAAGAAACAGGTACGGACCAAATCAAGGCGGCATTCCCATATGGCGGGAAACGTAGACCACCACAATCGTAAGATCACCTATCTCAGGGTCTCTGTAACAGACCGTTGCAACCTTCGCTGCATCTACTGTGTGCCGGTAAAGGACCTTAAGCTTCTGAAACATGGCGATATCTTGAGCTATGAAGAGATTCTGAAGGTGCTTCACGCAGCTATTGAGATAGGCATTGAGAAAGTGCGTCTCACAGGTGGTGAACCCTTGGTGCGAAGAAATGTGGCGCATCTCGTTGAGTCTGTGTGTCAGTTGCCTGGCCTCAAGGACGTGAGCATCACGACCAATGGTGTGCATCTAAAAAAAAGGGCCCAAGAAATCTTTGACGCAGGCGTTCATCGCATCAACGTTAGCCTGGACACCTTGAACCCCTTGAAATATGCAAAGATCACTGGACGCGATCAGTTCCATGATGTCTGGGAAGGACTTCAAGAAGCTGAAGCGTTGGGGTTTTCACCTATCAAGGTGAATGTGGTAGCCATGAGGGGTGTCAATGATGACGAGCTGTTTGAATTTGCCCAATTGTCTGTGCGAAAGCCTTACCATATCCGGTTCATCGAATATATGCCCATCGGACAAGATAGTCAGTGGAAGCCTGAAACGTACATCTCTTCAGACGATATCAAATCCGAACTCGAGACATTTGGTCCTTTCCACGAGGTTCCACGCTCCACCCTCGACGGACCGGCTGAGCGATACCAATTTGAATCAGCCAGGGGAGAAATGGGGTTTATCAGCGGCCTCAGTCATCATTTTTGTCCTGCCTGCAACCGCTTGAGGCTGACAGCCGACGGCAAACTCCGCCCTTGCCTTTTTGCTGACGATGAGGTGGACATTAAGACCCCTTTGAGAACCGGATGCAGCCAGGAAGATCTAAAAGGACTCTTTGAGGAAGCCATTACCAGAAAGCCCAGGCAGCACCATGTGAAGAGCCAGGGAAAAAACGTGGGGCATCGCCCCATGTCAGCCATTGGAGGATAAGACCGATCAATGAAATGTCCACACTGCCTTGAGGAGTTGCCAGCTCGGGAATGCCCAGAATGCGGCGAAAAGATTCCCCTATTTGGAAAATTTTGCTCTTACTGCGGGTCAGCCTTGGTGGGTCGGGATACCCCGAACCCGAACGCCGGCCCAAGTGCGGCGTCTGATGGAAATAACATCGATTTTTCCAAGCGCGTCTTGTGTAGTGATGGCACATGCATCGGCGTGATTAACGAAAACGGTGTCTGCAATGAATGCGGAAAGCCATACACGGGGGAAGCAGAGTAAAGGCGTTAGGCACGAAAGATGTATGAATTGAAGGTCATCACCCACTTTGCTGCAGCCCATCAGTTAAAGGAATCTAAGGGGCCCTGTGAGGATTTACATGGACATAACTGGAAGATCGAGGTCTGTGTTACCTCTGAGACCTTAGATGACATCGGCCTAGCCATTGATTTTGGGGTCCTCAAAAAGCACGTGAACAAGGTGATGGCAACCCTGGATCATAAGTTCCTCAACGACCTTGAACCTTTCAAGCACCAGAACCCTTCTTCAGAAAACATCTCGAGGTATGTGGCTGACCAACTCGCCCTTTTGCTAGAAGATCAAAAAGTCAAGGTCAGCCGGGTCACGGCCTGGGAGTCTGAAAGGTCCTGCGCAACCTACTTCCCCTCATGACGTCTCTCCTAGGCTGTCCCTAAAAGACTGCCAGTTGATGAGCATGTCAGCCATGCCGTGATAAACCGACCGGGTCTGAGGACTCACGCATCCAAGCCTTTTCATAGCCTCCTTGGCCTGCTTTTCAAGCGCCTCAATACGCTTGCCAGCCTCGCTGATCTCATGACGGATATCTGCCCCCGCCTCAAGCTGTGCTTTGAACCGCTCAGGCCACGTTTTCGCCTCTGCGAGGGCCTCCAAAAGCCCGGGCACCGGATCGTCTTTGGACATCATCATCGGTTTCCCCCTTTTGGTGAATGCTCAGAAGCCGATCCACCTTAGCCCCTGGGTTTAAAAGAATCATCCAGGTAGATCACCTTCCCGTTTTGCCTGACAGCCCGGGGGATTGGCCCCCGGTCTTGGACTTCATGATCTCATTGATCACTGCCTGCAGTTCGGGGTTGTGATCAATGAGTCCCTGGATTTGCCTCGCTAGGCGCATCCATCCTTTCTCAAATTCATCGGTCTGTATCTGCAAACCAGTGAGTTCTGCCAACCGCCACGTTGCCCCCCGTTGGCCCAACCCTCAAATTCAAGGATAAGGATCGGCTGGCTGAGCTCTGGCATGTGCTC
>JASFPF010000007.1:0-15120 GCA_050116135.1 Deltaproteobacteria bacterium
CGGGAATCTCTCAGATGCCAGAATCATCCTCATATGTTACGGCTCTGAATCTCGATCCGTCAAGGCGGCTCTGAAGCAGGCTCGTGGGAAAAGATTAAAGGTGGCCATGATTCGCCTCGTCACGGCTTGGCCATTTCCCAAGGGTCTCTTACAAGAGCTCGATGGCAAAAAAAGGATATACATGGTGGCGGAGATCAATGCTGGCCAGATCAGGGTGGAGGTTGAACGATACGTTAAGAAGGGGATGGTGGAAGGTTTGAACCTCATGGGTGGAAGGATTCACACCCCCGGCGAGGTTTTAGAGGCGATTCAAGAAGCAAGTCATTAATATGAGGAAGGGAGCTAAAAATGGATATTAATGACCATCCATATGCCGAGTTTCTACGAACAGAGATGATGCCGAACATCTGGTGTTCGGGTTGCCGAATTGGAAGGATCAAGAACGCCTTTATCGAGGCCATACAGCACATGGGATACGATCCTGACACGTGTGCAGTCGTTTCAGGAATCGGCTGTTCCTCACGTATTACGGGTTACCTGAATCTAGACACCATTCACGCCACCCACGGCAGGGCAATCCCCACAGCCCTTGGGGTGAAGTTAGCCAACTCGGATCTAAAGGTGACCGTCATGGGGGGCGACGGCGACATCTTGGGCATTGGTGGGAACCATTTTCTCGCCATGGGTCGGCACGGTCATGATCTTAACGTCTTTTGTATGAACAACTATGGATACAGCATGACAGGTTTTCAACATGGCCCCACCACACCCCTAGGGGCACGGACCATCACGACCTCGGGCGGCAGTCCGTATGCGCCCGTAAATCCGGTGGCTGTGGCCCTGGCTGCCGGCTACACGTTTGTGGCTCGGTCCACCTCCTCTCATCCTTATCATCTGATGGACTGTATGATTTCAGCCATGAAGAACAGAGGCCCAAGCTTTGTTGAAATACTGGTCCCATGCATGCTCTTTGAAAGGCGGAACAAGATTAAATCCCTTGAGGCTCTATTTTTGGAAAAGGCCAAGATCAAAGAGACCCTGAGTGAACAAGACGTCAATCAAAGCGATTTCACCAAGGAGATCAGCCTTGGAATTTTCAGGGATATCCCTGTCCGTGAAAAGCCACAGCTAAGCCTTGTCAAGTCAGCGAAGAAGAAAGCTGCCAAGAAGTATCGGGTGAATTTTAAATCAAGGGACAGTGGTATCAAGTATATGCAGATTCGGATGGAGGGAACCGGAGGGCAGGGGATTGTTCAGGGCGGCAAGACCCTGATTCACGCTGCCATGAACATGGATCCGAAGTTGAACAGCACTTTGACAAAGCGCTACGGGCCCGAGATGAAAGGGGGGAGCTGTGTAACGGATGTGCTCTTATCTGCTCAGCCCGTTGACTATCCTTTTGTAGAGATTCCAGATTTGCTCCTCATGATGTCGGATATTGTCACCAAGGAGCGGGGTGGGGCGGTGATCATTAACGACAAGGGCACAATCGTCGCAGATGAATCCATGGTGGATCTCGGTCTGTTAGACACCATTCCCGACACTGTTAAGGTTTTTAGGGTGCCGGCTACGCAGATCGCTCGTGAGAACTTCAGAGTCGTGGTGGCGAACAATGTGATGCTGGGATTTGTATGCAAAGCAACGTCAATCATTGACAAGAATTGTATCAAAGCGGCTATTCTGAAGTCCGCTCCCCCAGGGACCGAGGAGATGAATCTGGCTGCATTTGAGAAGGGCTATGAATTTGGCAAGGCCTGAGTCCTGGACTGGATCTTACTTGGTTTAATCTCGTTTGGGTCCAATTCCCCGCGGCTTGCCGCGACTAGTGATGCATTGGCCATCAAGCTCTATGATGTTTGTTAAAGAATCCAGGAGCCAGGAGTCAGAATGCAGTAAAAAAAGTTGGTGTGGACCCCACGTGATCGGTCGGGGGATCTATTCTGTCTCCTGAATTCTTGATGCCCCGCTGCTTGCGGCGGGGTAGTTCATTGTCGGCGCAAGATGTTAGGCAGAGGGCGTTGGAAATTAGTGATTTGCTACAACCCTCAATGAGGGTACAAACGATTTTCAATGATGGACAGGGAAGAATCCTAGGGCAGGAGAACCATGAAAAAGGAAATCTCAACACCAAGGTATTGGAATATAAAGCAGTGTACTATACCTGTTGGTAAGGTCACCATCATTACCAGTTTTTGTAAAGGTGGCGACGATTGTGATGACTGCATTAAATTTTGTCCTGAGAAGGTGCTAGAGAGAGCCACTGTGCCCAACGAGAGAGGTTTTTTCCCTCCTGTCGTGGTGGTCGAGGGCAAATGCACCGTCTGCGGCAGATGTCAACTCTATTGCAGTGAAAATGCCATCTTTGTGGAAAAAACTGGTGAACGCGTCGTGACTGCCGAGGAGATCGCCTTAAGAGAGGAGAAATCACAGTAGATGTTGGATGATCGCATAGGAGTGTTTGTTTGTCATTGTGGAACCAATATCGCCGGGCCTGTGGATTGCCACAAAGTGAGTGAGGCTGTTGCCCGCACCGGCGTGGCCCTGGTTAGGGAGCATTCTTATATGTGTACCGGGGGACAGAGCCAGATCGTGAGCGATATTGAGGAATACGGACTCAACAGGATCGTTGTGGCAGCCTGTTCTCCCAGGATACACGAAGAAACCTTCCGAACCGTCTGTACGGTTGCCGGGCTCAATCCATACATGATGGAGATGGTCAACATTCGGGAGCAGTGTTCCTGGTGTCACACCTATGAGCCAGAGGAAGCCACCCAAAAGGCCATAGATCTTATCCACATGGCCGTCGAAAAGGTGAAGCTTAATGAAGCCTTGATCCCTCTTCAGGTTCCTATGACCAAGAAGGCTCTGGTCATTGGAGGGGGCATTAGTGGTATTGAAGCCAGTTTGCAGCTTGCTGATCTTGGCCATGAGGTCATTCTTGTGGAAAAAGGCCCGACCATCGGAGGGAAGATGGCTCAGCTTAACAAAATTTTTCCAGACCAAAATTGTAGCCCCTGAATCCTAGGGCCGAAGATGGTGGATGTCGGTCGGCATCCAAAAATTGAACTGCTTACCATGTGTGAGGTGATGGAGGTCACAGGGTATGTGGGGAACTTCGAGGTCACACTGAGAAAGCATCCGAGGTATGTCACGGAAGATTGTACGTTTTGCGGGGAGTGCTTGCAACGGTGCAATGTTTTCACTGAAGACGATTTCAATGTGGGCCGTGCCCTGAGAAAAGCGATATATACCCCTTTTCTCCAGTCTATTCCCAGGCAGTATGTGATCGATGACAAGGCGTGCATCCATTTCTCTGAGGAAGGCTGCCAAAAGTGCCTGGAAGATTGTAAGAAACATGCCATCGACTTTTCTCAGACCGTAGAAGAAGAAACGCTTCATGTGGGAACCGTTATTGCTGCTACCGGCATCAGGCCATATGATCCAACCGGATTGTATGGTTACGGAAATGAGCGTTTCCCCGATGTCATTACCTCCATGGAACTCGAAAGGATGATGTCGCCAGAAGGGCCGACGAACGGGCGGGTGATCCGGCCTTCCACAGGTGAGCGACCCAGAAGTGTCGCCTTCATTCAGTGCGCGGGTTCAAGGTCTTTGAAAGAAGGGCAACTCCCCTATTGTTCAAAGCTGTGCTGTCCCAATACGGTAAAGAACACCCTCCTCTTAAAGGAGTCCTTCCCTGACCTTGAAATATACGTGTTCCATAATGGCATCCGAACCAGCGGGAACAGGCAGGAAAAGATGTTTCTTGAGGCGAGAAGGCAAGGGGTTATCTTTGTCAATGCCTTTCCTGAAGTGGGGGAAGGTTATGTTTTGACCTTTTCCGATCCCATCCTGGGACAAGACAAGCTCTTGCGGAAACAGTTCGATCTGGTGGCTTTGGCAGTGGGGATCATCCCAACCGCAAAGGAGATGTCCAGGGTCCTGGGTGTCCCCTTGGGAAAGAGGGGATTCGTCAAGGAGGACAATCAATTGTCTCCAAGTTCTACCCCAACAAGTGGCATTTACTTTGCCGGTGCTGTGGGAAGTCCGTCTGACATCAAACAGTGCATTGAACAGGCCGGCAATGCAGCCATGGAAGTGTCGAAACATTTGCAAAAAGACTTTGCAGAGCTCTCTCCCATCATAGCAAAGGTAGATACTGAAAAATGCACGGGATGCGGCAAGTGTGACAATCAGTGTCTGTTCGGCGCCATTCGTATAGAGGACAAGGTCGCTGTCATCACACAGGCGATGTGCCGGGGATGTGGCAATTGCCTGAACGCGTGTAAATTCGATGCCATTTCTATAGCAAATTACACAGAAGAGCAAATAAGAGTCCAGCTCATAGAGGCGCTGAGACAACCTGAGGATAAGATCATTGTTTTTGCCTGCCATTGGTGTTCTTACGCGGGCGCTGATTTTGCAGGGACCAGTAGACTCCAGTATAGTCCCAACACCAGAATCATAAAAACCATGTGTTCCTGTCGGGTAAGAGCGGACCTCATCAAGTATGCCTTTGCTTTGGGAGCTGCAAAAGTCATTGTCTCAGGTTGTCACCCTGGAGACTGTCATTATCTGGATAATAACATGTTCACTAAAAGCCGGGTGATGAAGTTAAAAGAGCGGCTAAGCAGTAAAGGCATCAACCCTGACAGGCTAATGCTAGAGTGGGTGTCTGCTTCCGAGGGGCAGCGGTTTGTTGAAACGATCCGCAAGATGGAAGAGCTGGAGGTAGACGAAGATGAGATAGAGATGAGTAAGATGATTTTTAGCCGACCTGAGAAACCCAAAAGAGGAACAAAGAGGGTAAGACTAAATCCAGATACAAAATCAACTTGACGCCTTGTCAGCCCTTGAGGTAATAAATAGACATGTCAATATGACTCTAGCATGGGAGGTACATGTATGAAGAGGAGACGAAAGTCATACAGTGTCGATGCAGTAGTCAGATTTTTTCTCCAGTATTACGGCATTCCCACCAAGCAAGATGTTGACAGAATTTTAAAGAGAATGGATCGTCTGGAAGCGGCGCTAAAAGCGGCAAAGGTGTCTGGAAGGATGGCTAAGAAAGCTAGTGGACAGAAAGCCGCTGGAAGAAAAGGGCAGATTGCGAAAGGTCGGCCCAAGATGACAGCGACGGAAAAAGTACTGAGTATTCTCAGAAAATCCCGCAAGGGGGTTGATGTGCCGGGGCTTAAAGTGAAGTCCGGCTTTGATGACAAGAAGATTCGAAATATCATCTTCAGGCTCTCAAAGCAGGGTAGCATTAAGAGGATTGGACGAGGACTTTATGCCATCCGTTGATTTGTGAAGGGCATTTAAAAAATTCTCCTTGTTGACCTTAAAAAAATTGAACGATTTACGACGGTCTCAACAGCAACTCTCCGACGACAAATATTGCTTTGCCTGCGGCACCCTGAACCCCGTTGGCCTCCACATGGAGGTCTCCTACCTTGAAGATAAAGCTGTCAGCAAACTCTCTGTGAGGCGAGAATTCCAGGGGTGGCATGATATCGTGCACGGCGGTATGGTGGCGACGATCCTCGATGAGATCATGGCCCATGCGGTGATGCATTATGTAGGAAAAGGGGTGACGACCTCGCTTCAGATTACTTACCGGAATCCCTTGCCCGTAGGGGAGGAGATTCGTGCAGTGGGTTATGTGGTGGAAAGAAAGAGCCGGATTGCTGTGGCAAGAGGTGAAATCCGAAGGGCAGGCAACGAAAAAGTGATAGCCACAGGAGAGAGCCGGTTTGTTTTACTCCCATAACATGCAATCTTTAAAAGCTTCCTTCTCGCTCATGCGGATGCCTTCATTGCCTACCCTGAGACAGTTCCGAAAATAATGCCAGAATCATTGGGACCCCGGAAAGGCATCCGGCGGATTCCCTTCACTCCCGCGTTGTTCAACATCTCCGTGATTTGTGCCTCTGAATAGGACTGGCCATCCTCTGTATTGATGAGCATGTTCAGAGAAAATAGTGCCGGGAAAAGAGGCCCGTCGAAGGCATTATCCAGGATAAAGTCGTGAACCAAAATGAGCCCTCCGGGCTCAAGGACCGAGACAGCTTTCGTGATGAGCCTTTGACACGCCTCAGGGCTTTCCCCGTGAAGAATATGGGAAAGCCATACGACGTCGTAGGTCCCTGTGACGTCTCCCTCTGCATAATCGCCAGCCAAGAAGTTTATCCTATCACGCAAGTCAAAGCGATCGATGGTTTTGAGGGCAAAAGGCCGCGTTGTCGGGAGGTCATAGACGGTGGCTCGAAGGCTTGGGTTTGCCAAACAGAAATGAATAGCATAGGTGCCTGGTCCACCACCCAGGTCAAGGAAGTGATGTCGCCCCTCCAGATCAACCTGGTGGACTAGCTCGGGAGCGATCAACATGGCAAGGTTGAACATGCCCATCAGAAAACTCTCTCGTTCCTGGCCTTCACCAAAAGAAAACCGCTGTCTAACCGGCCTTCCGGTAACAACGGCTTGGGGCAGTTGAGCCCAGGCGTGGACCAAATGATGATGGTGCATGATGATGTGGCCGATATACTCCGCTGATCCCTTTACCAGGAAAGTTTTTGCCTCTGAGGTGTTGCCATATAAATCGTCGCACTTGATAAGAAGCCCCATGGCCGTCAGGGCATTGAGAAGCATTTTCAAACCTCTGGCATTCGCGCCCGATATGCGGGCCATGTCCTCAACACGGAGCTGATCATTGCCAATTAGCGAAAAGACTTCAAGGCGGACACCGGCATGCAAGGCGCAGGCTTGCCAATAGCTGCCTGATGTTTCCAGCAGTCTTCCGGGGTTCCACGGGTTTTTGTTCAACAGATCGCTCTCCTTTCCAGAAACAAGGAAAAAGGGATCATCACCTCACAAGAGCTTTGCATAACCTTGGAAAGCGACAATAATGAGGTTTTTGAGCACCCATCTGGGCAAAACGAATGGCCAACCTTAGTCCAAGGACAATGCTTCCACATCCAATGCCTCCAAGGGAACGCCAGTGATGGCATGAACCCTGTTGAGAATCTGTTTCTTGAGGGTCTGGAGGTTTTTCTGGTCATTGGATCGTGCCCAATCGGCATGGCTGCCGGACATGGATAGTTCATGCTTTATGCTTGGTAAGTTCTGCATTAATCTGTTTTTTTCTTCATAGGTCCTGAAAGGGACAGACAGCGTAAACCTAACATCATGTTCGCCACCCATAGAAGTGGCTATCTCGTACACGATTCTTCCGATGTAATGACCCTCCGTCCCCATTTTGTCCGATGAGGCACCTTTCAAGGAAAGGTAGATTACCCCGGCGCCCACCAGCAGACTCGCCAAGACAGCACCAACGAATAGTTTCTTCTTAGAAACGAGAAGGAAGATCTTCCTAAAGGTCGATGTTTTGCTGGGCGACACCTCGGGTTCGCCCTCCGTCTTTTCGGGAGGGGGTGTTTCGCCGGATGGTGTGGTTGGAGAAGTCACCTCGATTTTATCAAGCTCTATGCCCTTATTGGTTTCGTTTCTATCTTCCATAACTGTTCAGGACCTCCGTGACGCCTTCCGATCAGCCCACACATCCATTCGGTCCCGGACACCGTTCACATCTATTGGCACCCAACAGATCCGAAAAGGTGTGTACAAAAAGTGTCAACATAAAAAATTATACACCCGAGAAGCTAATTTTTCCAGTGTTATATGACGATTAGTATATCAGGTCCTTTGGATGATGAACCGATTAAGCGAGCGTATATAAAATCAGTATTATTCCTTACGGTCGAAGATTCCCTGCAGCTTGCTGCAGGGTCTTCAATGATAATGCCATTGTCCTAGACCTCAACCCAGATGTCAAAATACTCGAGCCATCACAAGCCTGATCCAGTCTTCGTTCAGGAGAAGATCCTGGCGAACAGGCAATCCTTTATCACCTACAATGTAGCTCGATTGCGTTCTCTGATACGGCTCCCTAGTAGTGAAGAGCTGGAGTTGTTTTATTCCATCCCCCTGCTGCTTCATGTGAATTCGCGGGAGCTGCCCGGTTACGTTGATCATCCCAATACCCCTTACGGCATTTACCGATTTTTTGATTCCGGTTTCTGGAAGCTTGCCAAGAAGCGGCTCAAGATCGAAGGCAAAGCCATGCCCGCCTTTATTTTGAGACGGTCCTATATTCGAGGGCTGTATCTGGTGGGAAGCCCTGGGACTTTGGATCAGAGAGACAATTCCGAGCTAAACTATTGGGTGGTCATCGACCAGGGCTTGTTCAGCGAGACGCAACAGGGACTCTTTAGGGAAAAGCTTGCTCGAGTCAAAGATTGGGCCAAAGCGACCTTTGACCACAATCTCACCTTTTTTGTCCTGGATGTGGAACAGGTGCGCCGGAACGATTTTTCCGGGATGGATGAAGAAGGTGGGGGCACCCTCCAACAGGACCTCTTAAAAGAAGAATTCTACCGCACCTTCATCCTGATAGCCGGACAAATTCCATACTGGGCCGTTTTTCCCTCTGGTTTGAATGATTCTGAATACGGGCATTGGATAGAGACTGCCGCCCTATTGTCTGGCCACAATGTCGTGGCCGATGATTATGTAGACCTTGGCAACCTGATATCCGTCAAAAGTGACGCGTGCTTAGGCGGGTTGATTTGGGAGATTTCCAAGGCACCAGACGATCCTGTAAAGGCATTCATCCAGGCATCGCTTCTGGCCTACCATCATTTTTTTCAAGAACGGGAAGGACTCCTTTGTAATCTCATAAAGAGGAGATATCCGGAAGCCCGTTTAGATAGCCACCTTCTGGACCCCTATGTCCTTGCTTTTAGAAGCATTGTCAAGTTTTACGAGTTCATAGATGACGAAGACGGGCTGAATCTGATAAAAAAGTGCATCTATCTCCGGTTAACAGGTTACCCCGTACCGTCCCCTCTAGATGAAGAGAACCCCAAAGGACAAATATTGAGGCATTATACAAAGGCCTGGTCCTGGGCTGGCCATCAGATCGACCGGCTTGATTCCTATAGCTTGTGGACGGAAGATGAAAAGCTGCAATTTGAGCATCGGATTACTAAGAAGCTTTTTTTCTTACATGAGCTGGTCTCTCGGAGCACGGAGAAACTTGCCCCCTCCTTTGTCACGGATCCTGAGGTCGTGGCTGCGTTGAGAAACAGACGGGAAAGCTACTTCAAGACGGAGCCGGGCAAACTTCCATACTGCTCTGCGTCACTCCGTGCTGAACGGCCCCCGTGTGCTTTTCGCGTAGCCTGGCGACAGGATAGCGACGGCGCTAACCGATGGGAGGTCTACCACAGGTTGACCAGGGATTCTGAGAACAATGAGGTCCGTCTTTTTGTCGCCCCGGAACTGCTGCGTGTCTTGGGTTGGGTGATCTTGAATCGACTTTGCAAGCATGCCCCGGATGCTGTCGTGCTTCAAGATTCTAGAAGGCCGATTCCAAAGAAGCGGACCCAATCACTTCTTGAGGCGCTGTTGGGCTTTTTTTCAAATGAAGCAAGGCCTTTTCTGCACTCTACGGATGCCAGTCCCCGGTGGTGGAAGGTTTTTGTGGCCCTGGACACAGGACTTGCAACGTCCAGCAATGTCCTGAGTTCGGTGGATTATTTGGCACAGAATATATGGGGGGAAATGTTCTTTGACTCTCTTGACCTGGGAGATATTGAAAATGACCTTCTGAAATGCTATGAAATAGCAAAACGATTGTGGCACTATGTCCAAGGGACGGTGGCAGGAGAATCAGAATACCGGATCTATGAAGGTGCAACCATCCAGGACGGTTCGACAAGTAGAGCCATCGAAAACTTTATTCAATCCTTCCGAGAAGCTGACCGTGGAGGACTTGAGATCCGAGCAAGGAATAGGCCCCGAGGCGGCACAGAAAAACGAGAACAAAGGGGGCCCCTGATTGATCTGCTTTGACCCCTAACGACTAATGAATCGTATGGAAGCCATTTCGTTTCTCTGCGTGGATGATAATTCAGGAGCCCTCCGGGAACTTTCTAACATCCTGAAACATTTAGGCCACAAGGAGATTCACGGGGCCAGGAGCGCCAGTGAAGCATGGGCCATGCTAAAAATAAAGGCATTCGACTGTATTATTTCTGCCTGGGATATGCCTGAAATGTCGGGTTTGGCCCTCTTGAAGATTGTGCGAAATGATGACAGGTATATCAACTTACCCTTTTTTCTGACCGACGCTGTCTTTAACAAGCCCAAAGTCATTGATGCAGGCCGAGCAGGTGTCACCTGCCTGATTGTTAAACCCTACGAGGCAGAAACCATCAGGAAAAAGATAGCCAGCATTTCCGAAGCGGCCGGTCTCAGTGTTTCAACTGAACTCCAGGCTTCTTTTGACGAGGGTATGAGCCTACTCGAAACTGAGGATTACGAGGATGCCTTGAAGGTGTTTGAGAGGCTTCTGAAGGAGGGCGAGAGCGCGGAGGTCTATTACAATATCGGCTATATCAAGACCGCAAAGGGAGAATATGGAGAGGCGATCGAGGCTTTCAGGAAAGCCACTCAGCTTGATCGCCTCTTTGCCAAGGCGTACGAAGGCATGGGGCGGGCTTACAAGGCACTGGGACGGGTACAAGAGGCCGAGGCGTGTCTGAACCAGGCGGCTGAAATTTATCTGAGCAGTGAAAAAGAGGAAGATGCGGAAGGGGTTTTGAATGAGATTCTGGAAGTCAACCCTGACACAATCAATGTTTACAACACGCTAGGGGTTCTCTATCGCAAGAAGGGCGATTTTCAAACGGCCATGAAACAGTATGAGAAAGCCTTGAAAATCCATCCTGACGAGCCTAACATCCATTACAATATTGGCCGTCTCCACGTGGATATGAAGAATTTGGAAGCGGCAAAATTCCACTTTAAGAAGGCCTTGGCATACGACCCAGACTTTGCAGAAGCCAACGAGGTCTTGAACGCCATAGAACTCGGGACGCTTTGACCTAAAAAAACGCAGATTGGCGTTTCGCGGCGCCGATCCATCCTAAAACCCGCCGTTTCAAAAGTGGGGTTTGGCGAAGCCGGAGGGTTTGGTTCATCCTGACGAGTCTTGGAAAGAGCTCATTGGGCTTTTGCTTCCGCAGCTTTTCCAGCGAGTTGATACCAGCCCTTTCTAGTAAACGGGCATTGACTGATCCCATGTTGACCAGACTCACCAGCTCAAGGCGCTGGCGGATGGGATCGCGAAAGGGCTGTCTGATCACCCTTTTCACCTCATTCCAATTTTGTAAAATCTCTCTTGGGTAACACCAGCCCTTTTGGCTCAATGAGCTTGCCTCTAAGGGGCTAATATCTTCAAGGATCTGCTGGATCGATTCTGAACGACTGTCGATCGTGCGCGCTCTCAGTTTCGCATAGGACCACTCACTCAAGACAAGCCCAAGAACAATCATGACCATATAAACGATTTTTTGGCGCCTTCTGTTCCCTTTTGGACCTTCGACGGCCTCGGGGTCCCAGTGACGGCCGTCACGAAGCAAATACAGGGCATTGATCATGACAAAACACTCTACGCAGAAAGGTGGGAAGCCCAGAAACCCCAAGTAGGGCATTTCAAAGAGTTTGCCTTCAGAGAAAAGGGGGACGGTGTAGACCCATTTTTCCATTGACCAGTAATTGCACAACTCCCAGTAGCCGCCACAAAGAATCCCGGCAAGCAACAGACGAACAACCGTGGTCCATTGCCCACTTGCTGCATCTTTGATCAAGGAACGACCGCCCCACTTCGCACACACCGGCTCGAGCAAGAAGATAAGGCCGCCCCACACCAAGGGGAAAAAGTAGTCAGGCCAGACCAGAGGCAAAGCCAGCATGACGGCTCCCATCAACGGAAAAGCCTTGATTACTCGGTTTTTGAGGGCAAGCCGGCCTTTAACTTGCCTGGGGATTCTCAGGCGACAAAGGAGCCGGTAAACCAAGAACAGGCCGGGCAGCACGGTTGCATAATCGAGATAGGCCTCGATATGGGACCAAAGCTCGTGGGACGGCACCCCCACGTAGTACCAGTTTTGCAGACGAAGATTCCATATCTCAAAGAAGAACCAAAAAACGGCAGACCAAAATAGCAGGGTGATGAATTCGCGGGGCCTGGCCACCATAAGCCCTTCGCCCCAACGCCACCAGAGCAGGCCGTCAAGGAAGACGATGAGTCCGTACCAGGCAAAGGGATAGGTGTGGGCGTAAAAGGGGAAGACAAAATGAATCGTGCCCCAAAAGGTCAATGTGACCGTTGCAAAGCCGGAAACAACCATCAATTTGCTGACGGATCGAGAGGTCATGAGACACTGGGAGATGGTCTTTCCTCAAGAAAGGGGAGCCTCTTTTTTTTTCGATAGACCAGGGCCTGACAGGTTGCGATGAGGGTTTGTTTTTCGTCTGTTACCTTGATGTCATAGGTCGCCGTGCGGGAGGTCAGGTTCAATTCTCTGGCCTCTGCCCGCAATCGGGCCCCTGGTGTGGGGGCGGCCATATACGTGATATTCATATTGAGGGCCACGGCCATGGTGCCGTGAGAGTTGCTGGCCGTTTCAAAAGCTTCATCGATAAGCCCGAAGATCGCACCGCCATGGGCCATCCCAAAAATGTTTTCCACGTCCTTTGTGAAAGTCATTTCTACAACAGAATATCCATCGTCCAGTTCGATCAATTCCAAGTTCAGCTTCCGGGCAAAGGGCTCTTCATGCACCTTGCGAAAAATCGCTTGTCTGACATCATCTTCCATGAACCTGATTCCTCCATGCGTGACCGATCTGCTTCCCCGAGTGCCCACCCTGCGCTCAGTCTTCCACTACGAATCTCGCCAGGTTGTTTTTCTGTGGGATGTATTCTCCCACGGGCACTAATTTCTTGTTGAACCTGACGCAGTCCACCATGAGCCGCCACAAGGTCTCCACCATGGCTGTCTCATCTTCGCTCTCTGGCGCGAACTCAACCAGATCTTTCTCAATCTTAATTTTCATTGCAATCCTCCTTTGGTTACTTTGCCCACACTGCCACCTACCCATTTTTCGCGGTCGAGCCTTTTATTCTCTTTTGGGTCCAGTTCCCCGCGGCTTGCCGCGACTAGTGATGCATTAAGCATCGAGCTCTATCATGCTTGTTAAAGAATCCAGGAGCCAGGAGTCAGAATGCAGTAGAAAAAGGTTGGTGTGGACCCCGCGTGATCGGTCCGGGGATCTATTCTGTCTCCTGAATTCTGTCTTCTGAATTCTTGATACCCCGCTGCTTGCGGCGGGGTAGTTCATTCTTTTTAAGAAGCCTCCATGAGCACCTTAATAATTTCTGGGCCGAAGGCCTCACTTTGCCATACTTTCATACCAGGGATGAGTTTCAGGCCATGCATGTCCTTTGGATTGTCTTCTGCCAACGCGTCAAGCAACACGTTGTTGCAGATCAAACCAGTTTGCATTTCAAGTTCTTTGGCTTTCAGCCCACGCCAGCGCTTCAGGCGCTTCAGGCGGATCTGCTTCTCTGGGGCCTGAGGACGGCGGCGGACTCTTGGATACGAGGGGAGTTGATCCTCAGGTAACTCAAGACCCCTCTGAATCGCCTTCAATATGCCGTCTGCGTAAAGCCTTATGAACTCGGCAGGTAGGTGCTGGATCTTCCTCAGGGCCTTACGGTGTGTGGGCTTGGCCCTGACCAAGTGCTGTATCACACTATTTGAAAAGAGTTTAAAAGGGGGTCGGTCTTTCTCCATGGCTATGTTTTCGCGAAATACAAGGATATTTTCCAGGACAGCGAGATCCCGTGGCGCCATCTTGCCCGCACCCTTAAATCGTTTGAACAGGGGAGGACGTTCTGCCGCCGTCGTTTCAGCGGCCTTATCTCCAGTTACACCATCTCGAGAGAGGATCTCGCATTCCTCTTCGACCCAACTGAGCCTTCCTTTGGCTTCTAGTTCTACTATCAACTGGCGATAGAGTCTTATGAGGTACGCTGTGTCATGGGCCGCGTAGAGCATCATGTCACGGCTGAGAGGCCTTTTTGACCAATTGGCCCTCTGATACTTCTTGTCCAAAATGGCGCCAAACCGCTTTTTGACGACAGCCGACAAAGCAGGTTCATTTTCTCCTATGAATTGTGATGCCACCATGGTGTCAAAAAGATTGTTCACTTTTATGCTAAAATCGCGAAAAATGGAGCGGACGTCATAGTCAGCGCCATGAAACACTTTCTTGATTTTTTTGCCGGCCAATAAGGGCCTCAGGGGATCCATGGTTTTTATTGCAATGGGATCAATCACAAAGGTTTGCCGGTTAGTAGAAATCTGGATAAGACATACCTTTGGAAAATAATGATAGAGGGAGTCGGCCTCTGTATCTAAAGCCAGGATCTCTTCCCTGCGCAAGTCTTTGCAAAGAGATTTGAGGTCAGAGAAGGTATGAATCAACTGGAATTCTGCAACCATGGATACATCCTGTTGGGCTCTTTGCTATCGCATTCGTTGCAAAAAATCAATGCAGGTTCCCACGCTGGGTATCATCCTGTGGCGTCTTCTGCAGATGGCACCGCTTCATATGTTCTGGCACTTTGTTTACTGGACAACAGAAATGAGGGCATCGACCACATTCATACCTTCTCAAAGTTGCAATCAAGACAGCCAGAGAAGCCACGTAGATGGTCAGAAGACCTCCGTGAAAACAGAGCCAGAACAGAGGTAGGATTATCCAGAAGAGCACTGAACCGACCGTGAAAATCTGCTCAAGAAAGCTGTACGGCCCTGGCCTTGCCTCAAAATACTTGGGCACTCCCCAGAAGAACATACACTTTAAAGAACCGTTTCTTTCTGCATAATGGGGACAATGGGTACAGAAAAACTTTAACACGACAACGAAGAAAACGACGACAGAGAGAAGGAGATAAACAATCAGCCAGAACACAGATTGCCTCCCAATGCCGACGCACGCTGTAATCATTGGAATGAGGATGAAAAGATTCCAATAGATGCAGTCTGAAAACCTATGTGCTGTCTTAATTGGATCCTCGGGAATATTCAATGCCCTCCCTCCTTTCCCGTCTTCGATTTTGAGAATTTGCATGGAATGAACATGGGAACCTTTTGCTGATAGATTCGATATTTCTGGCCATATTCTATGGCAAGTTTCCGCTCTTCCA
>JASFPF010000008.1:0-14306 GCA_050116135.1 Deltaproteobacteria bacterium
GACGAAGAATGAAAGAGAGAAGTATCCATGGTTCAAAAGAACAATAAAGCAAAAATGATCCTTATTGCCATCCTAGTGGTTGGCATCAGCGCCCTTCACTACGGTACGGATCTCAGCCATCGCTACCTGCACATCTTTTATCGAGAACTCTACCTCCTGCCCATCGTCCTGGCAGCGTTCTGGTTTGGCCTTAAAGGGGCCTTGGCGACCTCTTTGACCATTACCGCCCTTTTCTTACCCTTCACGCTGAGCCATTGGGACAACCTTTCTCCTGACGACTTCAGCCTGGCCATGGACAAGATTCTATATAATATCGTGGCAGTCATCCTGGGCATACTAAAAGACCGGGAGCGAGCCAAGCACAGGAGCCTGCTTGAGGCTGAGAGCCTGGCGGGGATGGGAAAAGCGGTAGCAGGCGTTGCCCATGACATGAAAACACCGCTCACTGTCATAGGTGGCGCCAGTCGCCAGATTCAGAAAAAGATTGAAAAAGGTGATTCCAGTTATGAAAAGGTGGATATGGTCATACAGCAGACAGAACGTTTAGAAAATATGGTCAAGGAAATGTTGGACTTCTCTAGGCCTGTTGAATTCATGCGATCCCACGCTGACATAAACAAGATCATACAAAAGAGCACAGAAGTGGTTGTGAATGCGCCTGAGAGTGCAAGGGTGAAGATCCATTTGAATTTGTCGAATGAACTCCCGACAGTCCCTCTTAACGCAATGCGAATGGAACAAGTTTTTATCAATCTTCTGATGAATGCCGTCCAGGCTTCCCCTGATGGGGAGACCGTAACTGTGAGTACTTCTCAAGAGGGCGGTTATGTTCGTATTGATGTTACCGATTGCGGCTGCGGCATACCCCGCGAACAAAGAGAAGAGATATTTACTCCTTTTTTTACGACTAGAAAGAAAGGAACTGGACTGGGGCTTGCTATTGTAAGCAAAATTATCCAGGCCCATGAAGGGCGCTTGGAGGTCGTTGATAATCCTGAAAGAGGAGTAACTTTCAGGGTTTTACTGCCCATAGGAATTGAATAGTTTACTCAACAGGAGATGCTGCTGGCGCAAAACGCCTCCCTCCTGTTTCGATGCCTTTTTTAACCCTGTATCGATTTGAAAATCAGCAGGAGTAGAGTGTTCTGCTATCAGGTCAACCTATTGAAAGTCCTCGTTAAACCATATCGATGCTGGGATGTTCAATCCGCTAAAGCTGTATTAATGGCAAGGAATGGACACTCTGCGGTCACAATTGACAATACCAACATGTGGTACTTCCCACAATCCAATCCAAGTCTGAAAAAGCGGCATAAAAAAGTAGGAATTTCCTACCCCCAAATGGGGGATTCACCCCATAGACACGTTGTGCCGCATAGTTAAGGTAAGTATGGGATAAAGTACGTACCAAATGCTCCAGTGCGATTCCGTGATGGCATGCGAAGTTTTCTTAGTATAACAAGCCAGTTAGTTAGCGAAGGAAAGAACAGTCTATCCCTTGTTGTGCACCAATGGGCCTGTTGTGCAACGACGCCACGGAATCATGGAATTGTACTCGATGTCAAGAGCCATAGATATCATAGCATAGCCCCACAGAGCAAAGAGGCTCTATGCGCCCACGAGATGGGCGCGGCAGTCCCATGAACTGCACACCCTGGTGCTGTTTTTCGCAAAGAGGCGGGGTTTTTTGGCTAAGGGGGTAGTCGTCATGGAAACAAGTGGAGATCTGTCCAACAGGAAAGAAATAGAAGAGCTTATTGGTCGGTTGAATTGCCCAAAAGCGGTTAAGTGCTATCAGTTTGCACACGAGAGATTTGCCGAAGCGAAACAGATTGGTGGAGCGGTTTGGCTGTTTGAATGCTTAGACAAGAACCCCGTTAAATGCACCTTTGCCCAGTTCTCTGCACAGGCAGGTTCGTATATCTGCACATGTGCCGTTCGGACTTATGTGGCAGGGAAAATGAGAACCACGAACAAATTAGCCGTTGACCTTTCTTCGGCCCAATGCAATCGTTAAGAAACCGCAGTGAAATCCACGCGGAATTTAGAGTGATTACGCATAAAATGAAACCAATGGCTGACCAGTTGGCCCAAGCTGCTTCAGTCCAACGATGAACTTTTCGTCCTTGGACCGCCGAAAAAGATCGCCGAGGTGATGGGTTTATTACATAATCAACAAGAAAGCCAGGTGACCTAATGAATCCGTTCATGGCAATGGTTAGCGTAATTTTGCAGCTTAAGCGGACATGTCCTATCTGCAAGAGAGAGCAGATTGTCGCTCCAAGCCAGAAAAAACAGACCGTGCTTTGTAAATTCTGCGGAGCAGACATACCTCCTCCTAAGGGCCGATGATGTCTGAATAGTTTGCGATTCCTGATATCTGATATTGTTTACGCGCTAACCATAGACGACAAAACATCTCGAAAAAAAGAGCAAGATTTTGATCAAGAAATGTCACTACTAATATTCTATCTCCTTATCGCCCTATTCTTTTCTTTTTTATGTTCACTCCTGGAATCCATGCTGCTCTCCGTCACACATTCTTATGCAATAGCTCTAAAAAAGAAATCGCCCAGAACGGGACGGAGGCTTGATCGGTTGAAACGAGATATTGATAGACCCCTTGCTGCAATTCTCAGCCTGAATACCATTGCCCACACAGTAGGTGCTGTCGGAGTGGGTGCCGAGGCAGCAAAGTTGTTTGGCAGTGCGTCCGTCGGTATCGCTTCAGCAATATTGACACTGGTCATTCTGGTTTTCTCTGAGATTATCCCAAAAACTCTGGGCGCATTGTACTGCCGACAGCTCGCTCCGGTTGGAACATTCATGATCCATTGGCTTACCTGGGGTCTTTATCCCTTGGTTCTACTTTCTCAAAAAATAACCCAATTGTTAGTGGGCCGAAGCAAGTCTGCTCTTGTTAGTCGGGATGAGTTCCGCGCCCTAGCAGATCTGGGAGTTCAAGAAGGCGCAGTCCTGGAATCCGAGTCTCGAATCCTCAAAAACGTCATGCGGTTTAGTTCACTCAGAGCCAGGGATATTATGACTCCGCGTTCCGTTCTATTTACCCTCCCGGAAGAGATGTCCATTGGAGACATTCTGGCAAAGAGGGTCAAATTACGATTTTCCCGGATACCTCTTCATCCACGCGAGGGAGAAGGTATTGGCTTTTACGTTCTCAAGAATGAGGTTCTTTTGGCTGCCGGGCACAAAGAGAGAGAAAAGACATTACTCCAACTAGGAAGGAAACTCCTGGTTGTCCCCGAAACGGTTTCCTTGCCCCGCTTGTTCGAGAAGTTCCTAGATCGGAGGGATGTTATTGCTCTGACGGTGGATGAACATGGCAGCGTTTCTGGCGTCGTAACGATGGAAGATATTTTAGAAACCATCATCGGCATTGAAATTGTTGACGAAACAGACGAAACAGTCGATTTGCAACGTCTGGCCCGACAGCGATGGGAAAAACGTGCCAGAGCGCTGGGGCTCATTCCAGATTCAAAAGATGCATCGTCCTGACATCAGGTTAAGCTCGCGCTGGCTCATCAAGATTTCGCCCAAAGATTTGCACAGAATCTGCAAGATCACATAGGGGTCTCTGACAACATAGTCTAACTGACGGTAAGATATTGAAAGTCGTCCTGAGGCTTGCATTGGCTCAGATACTATCGGGACATCCGAGTGGTGCAAGCTGTTGGCATCCAATATCTCCCTGCTATTTCGATATATTGGAGATTACTGTCTATGTGAAAATTGGCACGACTTGTGAGTGCTGGCATCACCTGCAGTTTCACAGAGCTAAGGAATGTGGTGGCCTCGTTCTGATATCATGGATGTCCCGCAAACAGACTGCAAGCTCACTCTGTAATCCCATCAATCCTCCCCTTTTCCATCCGAGAGCCATCGGAGACAGCTGATTTATCGCATGAGAAAAACCGTGGTTGGATGGTGCAAAATTCGGATTCGAAACCTAATCAGTGGAGCGTAGCAGGGAACGGCACCTGGGACAACTTTGGTGCAAAACTGATGTGAATTTGGCTTCTATTGGATGAGAATAGTGAATGTATGTCGATTATTGCACGACTTGGAAATCTGGATCAAGAGGCTGAGATCATGGAAAATTTTTATAATACCAAAACATTCCATAGCTCTGTGATGATGTAAACTATTTCATGCTCCTCTTTGTAACTTCTTCAATGCCGGAAATGCTTCTTCTCGTTTCTAAGTTGTATACTCCGAATCTTTGACAAGGAGCCGAGTGCATGATACCTTCTTCTAAAATTTCACAATAATACAAAAGAATGAACGCAGGTGTTATATCGTGACCCAAAAAATACGTGTAAGCTCTGGAGTCAGTCACTTGGATCGTCTTCTGGGGGGGCTTTTCATTGGCGATAATGTGGTCTGGCATGATGATTCGGGCAATTTGGCTTCAGCTTTTTGTTTGAATTTTCTCCAAACTTCCTTAGCCCTCCAAAAGCCCGTTATCTACGTCAGCTTTGATCGCTCTCCCAAGAACCTCCTTGAAAAATTAGGCGGTCTGGCTGAAAGCCCTGACCTTACCATTCTTGACGCCTTCACCTGCGGGAAAGGGGCCAGCAGCCCCATATTCATGAAATTCTACGAAGAGCCCAATCAGCAACAGGTCTGCCAGGTCAAGAAGATCCAGAAACCTCGGGACATGGCACATGTCATGGAGACCATTTACGGGCTCCATGAGACCCTGCATGGAGATGTCCGCCTCATATTTGAAAGTATGACCGGCATGCAGAAGATCTGGGGCGGTGAGGCAGCCATCCTCAAGTTCTATTCCCACTCCTGCCCCAGGCTCTACGAGCTAGATACTATTGCCTACTGGATTATGGAGAAGTTGGCCCACTCGGAAGCCCTCAGGGCTCAAATCAATCAGATTGCCCAAGTTGCCATCGACCTTTCAATAAAGAGGGGGACCACGACACTGACTATCCTCAAGGCCGAAGAACGCGGCACCGAGGATTTGCAGGAACCCCATCGGTATTGGACCAAGGACCTTACGATCACTTTTGATACGGAAAAGGATGGCCGTGGTCAGCTTAACCTGGGGCTTCGCATCAAAGAACTGCGGATCAAGCGAGGCCTGTCCCAAGCCGATCTT
This sequence comes from Deltaproteobacteria bacterium, assembly GCA_050116135.1. Taxonomy (GTDB): domain Bacteria; phylum Desulfobacterota; class Desulfobacteria; order Desulfobacterales. The sequence goes on from JASFPF010000008.1 coordinate 5,132, forward strand.
GCAAAATTGGTGGGGGTGACTCCCAGCACCATATCCCAGGTGGAAGCTAACATCATATATCCTTCTCTGCCTGCGTTATTGAAAATGGCCGAGGTCCTTTCAGTTGATATTTCTTCCCTGTTTCAACAGGCCGTGGAGTTGGAGAAACGGATCATTTTCCCCGCAGCTGAGGCCGTCAGTGTCGGTTTCCCTGACCTACCTAAGGGTTCGCTGGAAGGGAAACTCCTAACACCACCGGATTTTGATGGGAAAATTGAGCCCTATCTCATTGAAATAGAACCCAAATGTGACCTCCCGGCTCATTTTTTCATTCACAAGGGCGAGGAGATGGGCTATCTTCTTTCGGGCAAACTCAAGATGTCTGTCAATAAGGCTGCCTATACCCTTCGGGCGGGGGATGTGATCTACCTGACCTCCGAGATGCCGAGTGAATGGAAGAATCCAGGTCCTAATATAGCAAGATTATTGTGGATTAAATCAAAATAGGCCAAGTAACCTCATGTCTGTAGGCATGAGGTTTTTTTGGGCGTATTTTCTTTAGTATAACTAAATATGTTCTTGATTAATATTAGTAGAAATGATATTTAATGTTGAGATGAGGGCGACTTTAACCCAAAGGAGGACATGATGACCCGTAGAATGTCTAAAGCAATCAGTGTGTTCGAGTTCGGATGTCAAGCCCCTCTGAGGTTCTTTGAGCATTGCGTCGCATGTGCGCGCTTTGGAGATGATTGCCCGGATCTGGTCATGGGCAAGGAGATCCTTCGTGGCAAAAAGAGAATCGCCTACGGGGACGACCAAGGCGAAGATACTATCCACGCTACTGCTTTTAATTGCTTAGCGCCCCTCTACTACTTCGAGCGCAGCCGAAAAAAATGTGCCCATGCGGGACGCTGCCGGGAAGAAGGGCTCTTGTTGGCTCTGCTGGATGGTAAGAAGACTTTGGATTATTCCCACAAGGAGATCATCGAGCTGCCTCAGGTGACGCGTCGGCGCAAAGTGGCCAAGAGAGTGGCAGAACCATCTCAAAGGGCATCTGTGTCGTAAGTAGCTAGCAATTTTCCAAATACGCACAATGCAGCCGAATATTCTCGTTCGTAGCTGAGAACACCTTCCAATGATTTGCCATGAGAGGCCGTCCAAGTCTGCCTGTGCGATGAATGTTTCCGCAAATTAACGAAGGTCATCTTCGATAGGATGGACATAATACACCTACTTTAGGTCTCATGGTCCCATCCTATAAAATATCCATTGATCCGGTGGTTGACCCACCGGGCTTCCTCTAAACATCATGCCAGGGGAGTGTTCTCTACAAGATTCCAGATCCCGCAAGGACAGGCCCCTGCGCAGAACCCACATCCAATGCATTTATCCGGATCCACAACCATCTCAAAGTCCTCGTTGCCATTTTTCTGTTTGGAGATGGCCCCCTGGGGACAGACGGTGATGCAAATCCCACAGTCTCTACAGGCCCCACAAGAAGCGCATTGGCCAGCACATTCTTGAAGGCCATCAAAACGCATCAACCGGGGGTCAAAGTATTCGAGCTTCACCCTGGAATAATCGATCATCTGCCGGGTGTCTCCTCGAGGCCGCTTGCCTGCCAGAATATCCGTGATGGCCTGGGCTGCCTTGCGACCCGCGCCGATAGCATCCGTGAGAAGACCCACCCTGACCGCGTCTCCAATGGCAAAGATCTTCGCATCCGTGGTCTGACAGATATCATTCACCACTATGAATCCCCCTTCAGTGGCGACGGTCTCCGGGAGAAAGTCCAGATCCGGCTCATGGCCAGCAGCGATGATGACGGTGTCTGCCGGTATCACCTCCCCAGTGGTGAGCTCCACGCCTTGGCCAGTGATCGCCTTGGCCAAGCAAGGCCAGCGGAATGTTGCCCCAATAGCCTCAGCGGCTTCTTTTTCTTTGCCGAAGGCCGCCGGTTTTCTGTAATCAATGAGCGTGACCTCTTCTGCTCCCATACGGTGTGCCTCGGTTGCCACGTCGCAGCCCACATTGCCTGCTCCGATGATCACCGCACGCTTTCCCACCTTTGCCTGGTCTTGCTTGCTTTGCCGGAGAAAATCAACGGCTGGGACCATTCTCTCATTTCCCGGAACAGGCAGGATGCGAGGCCTTTGCGCTCCCACGGCAATGACTACAAAATCATAGTCCACTTTCAATTGTTCAAGATCCTCAGCCGTCAGACGCTGCTGAAGATGGACATGGGGCAAGGCTTTGCGAACGCGCTCGAGTTCGGCCATCACGATCTCTTGTGGTACCCGGCTCTTGGGAATGGCGGAGGCGATTTTGCCTCCCAAGGTCTCTTCCATATCAAAAATCACGGGTTCATGGCCTTGTTGGCGAAGTTGCCAGGCCACGGATATGCCAGCTGGCCCTCCGCCGATGATACCGACCCGCTTGCCTGTCAAAGGGGGCAAATCCGGTGACTTTGCATCAACACTCGCCTTGCCCAATGGCTTGACATCAACAGGCGTCATGTTCACTTCGTGTCGGCTGCACCCCTGCATGCATAGATTGGGGCAGAGATAACCGCACACGGTGGCAGGGAAAGGGGTGTAGGCAAGGGCCATGTCCACGGCCTCATCCACGCGACCTTCACGAATCAGACGCCAACGCTCGTGGACAGGCATGCCGGTAGGACAACTGGCTTCACAAGGTGGGGCGAACTTCCGGTTTTCCCAGACCGGGACAAAGCGGCGCAGTTCTCCCGTGGTAATGACGGGGACGGGACTTCGGTCCAGGTCTGTGAGATCCCCGATCAATCCCCCGGGGCCCAACTCCGCTTCCCAGACCTCCTGGGAGAAGTCTCGCATGGACCGCCTCGGTTTGGTGGCTTTCTCCAAAGGGCTCCTGGCCACCAGAAGTTGCCATTGCTCGCGGTTTGAAAGCTCTCCTAAAATATGTGAACGATGGATTTTCTCGAGAAAAATTTGAAGGTTCTTGACCAGCCATTCCCAATCTTCATCACCCAGTGGGACCAGTTTGGCATCCACCTGGCTGAATCCCTTGTGAGGCCCATGGAAGAATATCTTTCCTCCCACCATGCCCACACAAGGGCGGTAGCCTAAGACATTGCTCGGATCTTGTGGTTCGTGACCGCAGACAACGGCTATGCCCCCTGCCATAAATTCAGCAAAGCAATCCCCTACAGAGCCCAACACCCACAATTCCGGAGGATCAAAACGTGGGTTGTGCTTGGTCATGGTCATGGCCCGGGCACCTACATTGCCTCCAATATGAATTTTGCCCTGGGCCATGGCATTGGCTATCCCATTGGTGGCATGCCCGTGGACAATAATTTCTGCCCCTGCGTTGAGCCATCCCACATCATCGGAAGCCGGGCCCATGACCTCAATGTGTGTGTTAGGAAATCCCATGGAACCAACCCGCTGCCCAGAGGAGCCATGAATCTCTAGGCGAAGGGGTTCACCTCCAGCCCGCCAGAGCCGGCCTCCGATGCCGTGCTGGCCGTAAGCCTTTACCTTCAAGAAGCGATGCCCGGCCTCCACGGCTTGCTGGATGTGTTCCTCTAACACGCGGGATTCCAAACGGTGCCCTTCTTCCATGCCGGGAATCCAATGGGGTTCCTGTTTGTTCATATCTGTATCTCTAGACGACATACCTGATGTCAAGCCGTTCGGCTGCGGCCTGGTCGTTAATCCCAATGGCATCCGACATGCCGATAGGTAACGATGTGGAACGTCCAAGAGGTGCCATGATTTTTTTGAGCTCCGTATCAAAGGCCAGGAAAACATCCACGACGCGCTCCGCAACCTGCTCCGGATCCAGTCGTCGGTAAAGACGAGGGTCCTGAGACGTAATCCCTTTAGGGCAAAGCCCGATGTTGCAGATATTGCAACGATCAGATTCGGAACCAAGGCAACCAGCGGCCGCCTGCATGATGTACTTACCAATCTGCACGCCACTGGCCCCTAACATAATGAGTGCTGCGGCGTTCGCCGCCAGGTTGCCGGACTTCCCCACACCGCCTCCAGCAAAGAGAGGGATCTCGTTCTGCATGCCCAGCTTGACCAGATTCAGATAGCAGTCACGGATGTTGCTGGCGATGGGGTGTCCCATGTGATTCATCGATACATTGTAAGCCGCCCCCGTGCCGCCGTCTTCTCCGTCTATGGCCAAAGCGGCTGCGTAAGGGTTACGGGTCAGATTATTGAGGACCGCTAGGGCTGTCGTTGTTCCAGAGATCTTGGGATAGACAGGGACACGGAAGTCCCAGGCCATGGACATGGACTGGATCATCTTGGCCACCGATTCCTCGATGGAATACTTGGTCTGATGGGTTGGCGGACTGGGAAGACTGACGCCCGTTGGCACACCGCGGACGGCTGCAATAAGCTCATTGACCTTATACCACATGAGCAACCCACCGTCGCCGGGCTTGGCTCCCTGACCATATTTGATTTCAATGGCACAGGGATCTTCTTTCATTTCAGGTATGGCCCGGATGACCTCGTCCCACCCGAAATAGCCGCTGGCTATCTGCAAAATAACGTACTTCAAGAACCGCGAACGCAACAGCCGAGGTGGACAGCCCCCTTCCCCGGTACACATGCGAACGGGCATGCCGAGCTCTTCATTCAGGTAGGCCACCCCCATTTGTAGCCCCTCCCACATGGTGGGCGAAAGGGCCCCAAAGGACATAGCTCCAATCATCAAGGGATAAATCTCCCGAACTGGGGGAATCCAGCTCTCTTCATGAAGGCATTTCAAATCTTCTTCAGGAGGCATAATGCGTCCCAGAAGGGTGCGAAGCTCAAATTCGTGTCTTCCTGCATCCAGAGCAGGGTCCGTCAGCATGGAGATACGGATGAACTTGATTTGATCCAGAATGCCCCCTGGGACATTTCTGCGGCCTCCACGCCGTCTGGGTTGCCCTCCTCGATTCACATGGTATCTCAGTTTGTCAGCTTCGTCGGTTCTGTAAGGCATAATACAGTCGTTGGGACAGACAAGACTGCACATAGCGCATCCCACACAGGCATAGGCTGGGTCTGTCTTCTGTCGAATGCCATGATATACTTGATTGATGTGTGATGGGGCTTTGTTAAGCCCTACGGAAGTCTGCACAGTACGCTTGCGGAAAACACCCAGTTCAATGGCATGGACGGGACATACAGCCGTACAATGACCGCAGAGCGTGCATTGGTCCTTGTTCCAGTGTATCTGCCATGGCAGATCCTTGACACTTAGTGTGGCAGGGGTAATTCGTCCGTCTGACGACATGTCATGACCTCCTGGCGGTCGGGCCTTATGACTACCGTGTCCAGGTACATGGGTTGGAAGTCCTTGCCCTTGTCTCGCTCGGGAATGGCGACATCCAGGCCGCACATCTCCGATGAAATGGCATAGAAGCCGGGTCGGCCTCCCACCACACCTGGCCGAAGTTTCTTTCGGTCCTGCACTAGAAAAAGCGTCTTGTCGGGAAGACAACCGATCACGCAGTTTGGCCCATCAATGATGAGCCTGCGACAGACATGTTTCAAATGCTTCAAGAAGTGCCCGTTGGGGTGGTTCTCCAGGTCTTCGCCACTCAAGGGCGTGATGACGTGCTTGTAGGCCTCAATCGGCAGGCCCAGGCGATTCAGCATAAAATGAAGTGTGTGAGTGAAGACCTCTGAGTCTGATTGGTATCCTATATATCCGGGAAACCCGCGAGACATGAGAAATTCCCTGATGGGCACAAAGGCTGTGTTCTCTCCGTTTGTCATGGTGGTTACCCCTTGAATGAAGAAGGGGTGGCATGCATAGAGATTGATAGCGTAGTTGGTATTCTGTCGCCCCTGGGCCATCATGACGCGGGCCTGAAGTTCCGGACGATCCAGTTGAAGATGTTCTGCGACAGCCAGGGGTTCGCCAATTTCCTTAATCATAATGACATCCGGCCAGAAGCTGAAGACAATCATGTCTCCCTTTTCTTCTCCCATGTGCCGGAGCTGAAGCCGGATGTTCATGAGGCGATGGTGAATCTCACTTTCCCTTAACCCCTCCCAGGTCTCTGGGTATTCGTACGCTCTGATCAGGTATATGTCTCTTTTAGGGACGCCTGGAGGAGGCGTCTTCGGAACTTTGATAGAGAGCTTATACTTGGTCAAGAACCCAACTTCCATCATGAACCCATCAAGGCGCTTCATGCCCGCATTGGTGAAAATGCCGGACAGGATCGGTTCCCCCTTCAGCTCCCCAAAATGACCTCCCAAATCACTCAAAAAGAGACCCACCCCTGAACCATCGTGGCCCTCGTTCATGGCATCTAGGGCCCCGATGGCTGCCATGGGAGAAAGTGGCGTTTCACTAGTGATGGCAATTAGACGGCACATCTTGTTTCCTTCTCATTGTCTTGCCGACATACCTGAGACCGCAGCAGAGCTCAAAGATGATGGCTTCTTATTTTGGTCTTCCAATATATCAGCTATATCAGTGGGCAAAACTCGTGCCAATGACGTATGTTAGTTAATTGCAGCATGTTATTTAGAAATAGCAAATCTTTACCTTTAAAATAAAAACATTTTTGTTGGAATTTTCTCTCCTTTGCGACAATTGTGTGCCCATGGGCTCCAGAGACTGGCGAGGAGCTGGGACCTGAAGATTGACGATCATCACAGCAGGCTGGGAGAGATCTTGGACTATAAGAAAAGTGCTATGGTTTAAATTCGTCGCCAACGTCTAAGCCCCAGACCCTCGGGACGGGCAATGCACCCGCTTTCGCGGTTCAGCAGGGCACCGTTTAGAGATAACGATGGGGCAACGGTAGGCGGGTAACTTGGCCATCCCTGTTGGGGCTATGCTCCATGAGAGACAATCACCCTTGCTCACATGTGGGTAAATACTTCTGGGCGATAGGATACCTCCTTCCGTAACCAAAGGATTTGGTGGTGACCTTTAACCCCGGCGGAGCCTGGTGCCGTTTGTACTCCGTGCGGTCAATGCGGCAAATGGTCTCCTTCACCACTGCGGGGTCGAAGCCCATGGCAACGATCTCGGCCAACGCCTTGTTCTCTTCAATATAGGCCCTTGAAATCCCGTCCAGAAGTTCATAGGGAGGTAGGTCGTCCTGATCCACCTGATCGGGTTTTAGTTCTGCAGAGGGAGGTTTCTGGAAAATGCGTGCAGGAATGATCTCCTGATTCCTGTTGATGAGCCGAGCGAGTTCGTAGACCATGGCCTTGGGGACATCCGATATCACGGCCAGCCCGCCGCTCATGTCGCCATATAGGGTGCAATAGCCCACCGCCAGCTCAGATTTGTTGCCCGTGGAAAGAAGAAGAGCCCCCAGCTTGTTGCAAAAGGCCATAAGGAGCGTCCCTCGGATGCGGGCCTGGATGTTCTGTCCAGTAACCTCCGTGGCTTCGTTTTTGAAGAGGGGGGGCAGATCCTGGAGAAATTTCTGCAGAATTCCTGCAATGGGCACACGGACCAGTTCAATCCCCAGGTTTTGGGCCAGCAGGGTCGTGTCTTCAAAGTTTTCCTGAGACGTATACTCTGATGGCATGAAGACGGCCATGACGTGTTCCTTGCCCAAGGCCTGTACGGCAATACAGGCCGTCAGGGCAGAGTCAATCCCCCCGCTCAATCCCACCACCGCCTTCTCAAATCCGCATTTGCCCATGTAATCTCTCGTCCCCATGATCAAGGCTTCCAGGACAGACTCAATCGGTGTCCCACTGACCGGGTGGAGATCGCCAGTTTCGGTCTCCGTGTCAAAGAGGACTATGTCTTCTTCGAAATCCCGGGCACGAGCCGCTAGCTGCCCCCTTGAATCAATGGCGATGCTGGCACCGTCAAACAGGACGCTATCATTTCCGCCCACTTGATTGACGTAAAGCAGCGGCACCCTGTATTTTTTTGTCATACTGCCCAACATGTCCCACCTGAGCTCTTTTTTGCCCGCGTAGAAAGGAGAGGCTGATATATTGATGATGATGTCAGCCCCCTCTTTGATCATCCCAGCCACTGGGTCGACAGGGTAAAGCCTACGCGAAAAAACGCGTCGAAAGAAATCGCTGTCGTTCCAGATATCTTCACAGATGGTCAGCCCTATCGTAGAGCCCTTGTACGAAAAGGGCGACCATGCCGTTCCTGGTTCGAAGTATCTTCTTTCATCAAAGACATCATAATCCGGCAGCAAGCGCTTGTGAGATTGATGAAGGATCTTGCCTTCATCAAAAAGGACTGCTGAGTTGTATAGGGGATTTCCCGCTTTATCCGGGTTCTCATCCACAAATCCGCATATCACGCCAATATCTGTCACCGACGCAACGAGCCTGCGCAGATGGCCCAGGTTGTCAGTCACAAAGTCTCGCCTCTCCAGGAGATCCCGAGGCGGATACCCCGAAATGACCAGTTCTGAAAAGACAACAAGGTCACAGGAAAGGCTTTTTGCCTTGTCTATGAACCCCAACATCTTTTCCGTGTTTTGTTCGAAGTCCCCGATGGTGGGATTGATTTGGGCTAAGGCGATCTTCATGGGCATCACAATAAAAAAAGCAAGGGCCCCTTGTGTCACAAGGACACCCTTGCTTTTACTTGGCAACCCACCCCTTTTTCAAGTCTTTTACATGATGGGAAGGTATTTTTCAATTTCGTACCGGCTCACATGGGTCCGGTAGCAATCCCACTCGATCTTCTTGTTCTCCACAAACTTGCTGAAGATGTGATCCCCCAAGGTCTCACGCACCAACGCGCTGTTTTCCACCAATTGAATCGCTTCAAACAGGTTCCCCGGCAATGAGTCGATGCCGGCCTGCTCTCGCGCGGCCTCATCCATCTCGTAGATATCCTCTTCCACCGGGTCTGGAAGGGCATAGTTTTCTTCAATGCCTTTCAGCCCGGCCGCCAGCATCACAGCAAAGGCCAGGTAGGGGTTGCAAGCCGGGTCAGGCGAACGAAACTCAATGCGCGTCGCCATCTCCTTGCCCGGCTTATACATGGGCACCCGCACCATGGCCGAGCGGTTTCGCCTAGCCCAAGAAACATAAACCGGTGCTTCGTAACCAGGAACCAGCCGTTTGTAGGAGTTGACCCACTGGTTGGTGACAGCGGCCATTTCCCGGGCATGTCGCAAGATGCCTGCAATGTAGGATTTGCCAGCAGCCGACAGGTGGTAACGATCATTGGCATCGAAAAATGCGTTCCT
>JASFPF010000009.1:0-13844 GCA_050116135.1 Deltaproteobacteria bacterium
TATTATGTCAATTCAATGGTCACCTGACACGGCATATGTATTGGATCGTTTGAACCCCTGCTTCTCGTAGGATGTTCACCCATGCAAAGGGGATTTGTTGGGGCCCTTGACCAGGTCCCAAGAAAATTGGAACACAAGGCCGCAAAGGCTTATAGGCAGGTTTACTGATGAAACAGCGTGTTCCCGAAAGCCGCCGTCCTAGACTTCCAAGAGGACGCTTGGGGACTTTTGCCGGGGTTTTCACGCCAAGCGTCCTGACGATTCTCGGCATCATACTCTTTCTGCGCCTGGCTCACGTGGTTGGCAATGCAGGTTTGGGGCGTGCCCTGCTCATTATTGGCTTGGCGAACATCATATCCGTGCTAACCAGTGTTTCCCTTTCTGCGATTGCCACCAACCTCAAGGTCAAAGGCGGCGGTGACTATTATCTTATCTCTCGAACCCTTGGGGTGGAGTTCGGTGGAGCCATTGGCGTCGTCCTGTTCCTTGCCCAATCGGTTTCTATCGCCTTTTACTGCATCGGTTTTGGTGAGGCAGTGGCTTCTATGCTCTCTGGAGGTGGTGGCGGACTGCCTCAAATCATCGCTGTCCTTGCCGTGTCTTTCCTGTTTGTTTTCGCTTGGCTGGGTGCGGATTGGGCCACGCGCTTTCAATATGTCGTCATGAGCTTAATCGCAGCTGCCCTGATCTCGTTTTTTGTCGGAGGTTTGGTCAAGTGGGATACGGCGCTTCTCACGGGTAATTGGGTGCCGCCGGTTGGTCGCCCCGACTTTTGGATCCTTTTTGCCATTTTTTTCCCCGCCGTGACCGGTTTCACTCAGGGCGTGAGTATGTCTGGGGATCTCAAAGATGCCGGCAGGAGTCTGCCGCTGGGCACTTTCCTTGCCGTGGGGATCTCCATAATTGTGTACTTTGGTGCAGCGGTCGTTCTGGCTGGGGCTTTGTCCCGTGATGTGATGATAAACGACTATGGCGCCATGAAGCGAGTGGCCTCGATTGACGTACTCATCGACGCTGGCGTCATTGCCGCCACCCTGTCCTCTGCCATGGCCTCGTTTTTAGGGGCCCCCCGGATTCTGCAGTCCTTGGCCAGCGACCGCATTTTTTCCTTCCTCTTGCCCTTCGCTAAGGGATCCAGACGCACCGGGAATCCTCGACGGGGGGTTCTGCTCTCTGCTGCGATAGCGTTCGCTACCATTGGTTTGGGAAAGCTGAACGTAATCGCGCCAGTTGTGTCCATGTTCTTTCTGATTTCCTATGGACTTATCAACTACGCCACCTTCTACGAAGCCCGCACATCCAGTCCTTCCTTCCGCCCTCGATTCCGCTGGTTTGACCTCCGACTCAGCCTCCTGGGCTGTTTGGCATGTTTTGGAGCGATGCTGGCCATCAACGTGGCCGCTGGTGTGGTGGCCATGGCTGTTTTGTTTGCCATTTACCAATATCTGAAGCGCACGGCTGGTCCGGCGCGCTGGGCTGACAGCCGCCGCTCCTACCACCTTCAGCATATGCGGGAGCATCTACTGGCCGCAGCTGTGGAGCCAGAGCATCCTCGAGACTGGCGTCCCCAAATCCTGGCCTTCTCCGATGATCGGCACAGGCGACGGCAGCTCCTTCGGTTTTCTTCTTGGATCGAAGGCGGCAGTGGCCTTACCACAGCAGTTCGGGTCCTGGAGGGTGAAGGCGGCAGGATGTTAAAGGCCCGCGAGGAGGCTGAAGCAGAACTCCGGAAGGATATTCTTGAGTTCGGCCTGGATGCCTTTCCCTTAGTGGTGGATGCCCCAAACCTTCAGATTGGGATTCATGCCCTTATCCAGGCCTTTGGTGTGGGCCCCCTGAAGGCGAATACCATCTTGCTCAACTGGCCGGAGCAGTTTCCTAAAGGGCGTCTGAGGCGCGGGGCGCTGAGTTATGGACGAAATCTCCGTGTGGCCTTCCGACTTGGATGCAATATCATTGTGTTGGACGCCAAGGAGGAAGAATGGGCGGCCCTCGAGGCGGTGCCCTCCGAGAGTCGACGCATTGACGTCTGGTGGTGGGGTGATGCGACCAGCCGTCTCATGCTTTTGATGGCTTATCTGATGACTCGAAGCGATGTCTGGCGGGAAGCGAAAATCAGGGTCCTTGCTACAGGCGACGAGGACGTGTCCGAAGAAACCATCCGAGACCTTGGAAAGACACTTGAGGAGGTGCGCATTGAAGCTGAGCCGGAAGTCGTGGCAAGGGGGAGTCAAGATGCCATCGCAGGGTATTCTGCTGGGTCAGCCATCGTGTTTTTCCCATTTCGCCTCCAAGGGAATCAACTGATGGACCCTTTTGGCGGTCAGCTGCAGGACCTTCTGCCTCGCTTGCCTATCGTGGCACTGGGGTTGGCCGCTGAAGACATCGATCTGGATGCCGAGCCGGAGGAGGGCAGGGCGGGAGAGATTGCTGCAGCCCTCGACGCCCTGGCAGATGCAGAGAACAAGGCCAAAGGTGCGGAGAAGGAAGCAGCGGAAGCCGCGGAGAAAGCAGAGCAGATCCTGGGAGAGATGGCGGAAGCCGCAAGCTCCGGAGCCGATGAGGCAGCTATGGCGGAGTTAGAGGCAGCTCACAAAGAGGCTCAGGAGAAAGCTGGCAAAACGGCTCGACGGGCCGCCAAGGCTGCGGCAAAAGCAGAGGACGCGGGCCGGGCCGTGGAAGCCCTGGAGGCGAAGCCCCATGAGATGGACAAGGAGCCGAGTTTGCCGTAGATATGGGCAGACTCTGTTTTGGTTAAAGGGCTGGTTCTACCCTAACCTTGACTGTCCCGGTATCGTGCTTATTTTGGTGATAAGGCCGGGGGAACCGTCCTTCCAAAAAGCCATTTCTTGGCGGGAAACAGCTTAGGAATATCTTAACCCTCCGTTAAGTAGGTTCTCTCCGGCCTTACCTTTATAGAGCGCCCTCAGCGACGGGTTAACTGTCGAGAACCTGCCTGATGGTGTGAGAGAGTTGCTTCACGGAAAAGGGCTTCTGAATGAATCCGTTACAGCCCCGGGCCAATATGTTGCTGGCCTGCCCCTCTATGCTGTATCCGCTTGAAAGAAGGACTTTGACATTGGGATTGACCTCCTTCATTCGGTCATAGGCCTCGCCGCCTCCCATGTCTGGCATGATCATATCGAGAATGACCATGTCAATCTTGTGCTTGTTTTTTTCGTAGGTCTCTATGGCTTCCTTGCCGCTTCTGGCCAGGAACACCTTGTAACCCATTTCTTCCAAAATTTCCTGACCAACATCGATGATCATGTCCTCGTCATCCACGAGGAGCACCGACTCTGTTCCCCTCAACACCGTCGTCGGTCCATCCTCCTCTTTTGGGATCTTTCTTGCCGAGGCCGGCAGGTAAATGTTGAAGGTGGTTCCTTTGCCTTCCTTGCTGTCCACATCAATGATACCGCCGTGGTTTTGGATGATGCCGTAAGCAGAAGCAAGGCCAAGGCCTGTCCCCCTGCCCATTTCCTTGGTCGTAAAAAATGGCTCGAATATCCTTCTTTGGGTTTCCTCATCAATACCTACACCCGTGTCTGTGACAGATATCTTCACATAATCTCCAGGCACGACGCCAAGGGGCGCGACGTCCTTCTTCTCAAGAGTTACATTCTTGGTTTGAAGGTATAAATCCCCACCTCCATCCATGGCGTGCCAGGCATTGACGTAGAGATTCAACAGCACCTGCTCTATCTGCCCACGGTCCACTTCTGACGGCCAAATGTCTTTCTGATAGCTTGTATGAAGCGTAACCTCTTTTTTGGTCCGGCCGAACATGTTGGCAGTCTTGTCGATTAAGTCATTCAGACTCGTTGGCTTGACTTCATATTTGCCGCCCCTGGCGAAGCCCAACAGCTGCTTCGTAAGACCGGCCCCACTTTCAACGATGTTTTCTATTCCCTTAAGATGTTCATAGTGGGGATGATCAGAATCGGTATCCAGAAACATCAGAGAGGCGCGACCTTGAATCCCCATGAGCAGATTGTTGAAGTCATGGGCAATGCCTCCGGCAAGGGTGCCGATAGCCTTCATCTTTTGGGCTTGAGCGAGTTCGCTTTCCAAGTGGCGTTGTTCGGTGATGTCTTTGAAAACGCCCACCATTCCAATCACGTTTCCTCCTGCATCTAGATTGGGGGCGCCGCTCATACTGAAAAGTCGGGGAGTTCCTGTCTTGTGTGTCAGAGTGCAGGATGTATCTCTGGTCGTCTCGCCTCCTTCTTTTACCTTGGTGAATAGACGGACACATTGGGCGACGTCTTCTTCCTGGGCAAAGGCCGCAAAAGACTTGCCTATCACCTCTTCTGTCTTGTGTCCCAAGACTTTTTCCCAAGCAGGATTGACATAGGTGAACGACCCGTCTAGGCCCAAGGTATAAATAATATCTGGAGAATTGTTGACCAGGCATTCATATCGCTTTTCGGACAGGGCCAACTTGCCGTTGACAATCTCATATTCCTTTTTCAGTCGTTTCTGGTCGAGGGCATTTTTTACTCTTTTTAGCAATTCCTCAAACTCAAAGGGCTTTCTAAGATAGTCGTAAGCCCCTCTTCTCAAAGATTCTATGGCCGAATCCACGGAAGCATGCCCCGTGATGACGATGACGAACGTGTCCAGGTTCCGTTTCTTGATATGGTCCATGATCTGGAGACCATTCATGTCAGGCATGACAATGTCTAGCAGGGCGAGGTCAATATCGCTCTTGGCAAGACATGCCAGCGCTTCCTGACCACTGTAACCTGTTTGGGTCTCATAACCCTCATTGCTTAACAGGACCTTCAGACTATCGCACATACGGGGTTCATCATCGACGATGAGGATTTTGGGCGTATAGGCCATCCCGACCTCCAAGGGTTAAGCTTTTTGGTTCTGTCTCACGGGCAACACAATCTTGAAAATGGTTCCAGTCTTTTTACCGCTTTCACAGGTAATGGCGCCTTTTAATTGGTTCATTATGTTGTATGCAACGGACAAACCTAGCCCCGCGTGTTCGCCGCTCTTCGAGGTAACAAAGGGTTCGAAAAGCCGTGACCTGATGTTATCAGGTATGCCCGGTCCCTCATCCTGGATACGAATTTCCACGGAGTCGAAGGCGCCTTTCATGTCCTGTTCTGTCTGGGTTTGAAGTCTGTTGCTGAGGCGTCGTGTATTGATATAAAGGTTTCCTCCCTGAGGCATTGCTTCGACTGCATTTTTGACCAGGTTTATGAAAACCTGCTTGAGACTGTTTTTTCCAGAAAGAACGGTTGGCAAAGAAGGCTCTAGATTGAGATGGACATTGATCTTGGCATCACGCATCAGGGATTCTCGCGTAATCTTGACAAGATCGGACAACAGATCATTGATATCCACAAATTCGCTTGGCCCGGCTTGAGGTTCCGAAAAGCCAGATAATTCACGGACGATGAGAGCCACACGATCGAGTTCCTCGCTGATAATTTTCAGCTCCTCTTGAGCAGGGTCCTCACCGGACAATTTCAGTCCTAGGATCTTAATGTAGTTCTTGATGATACCCAATGGGTTGTTTACCTCGTGGACCACTCGTCTGGCAATACCCGATGCCGCTGCCAGACGCTCAGACTGAACCAGTCTGGATTGAACCTCCCGCACCATATCAGTCTGGAGGGCCAAGGCTGATTGGTTGGCATACATCGTCAGCAGGTTCACTTGGTTGCCCAAATGGGAAATGCGAGCTTGTTCGGTGCCCAACAGTATAACGCCTACACTCTCCTCACGGGCGATCATGGGAAGACAAAGAAATCCGTCTTTTCCTATGAGGCGGATGAGCTGATGGTCCAAAATGGTCAGCTCAACTTGTCTCAGGTGGCCAAAGGAATCTAAGGGTGTTTTCTGGCGCAAAGACGCAATGGGCAGGCAAGCCTTTGTCTGTAGAGGGACGACCAGTTCCTTGACTAAGGCGTCTTGCATTGACTCCATGGCGTCTTTTCCAACCAGAGCCTCCTTTTCCGGGTCATGAATCAAAAAAATGACGCTGTGCACATCGAATAAGATCTGGAGACCTTGCTTGACAACCTTTAAAATAGAATCTTGTCCGCTAGCCTCTAACAAATTTTGAAGTGTTCCTTGAAGTAAAGAAACATCTCTGACGGCGCTGACCAGGTCATTTTCTTTTTTGCGGTCGGTCTCGGACACGGTGGCGGGCAGAACTTCAGGTGCCCCAATGTCTATGCCCAGCGATCGTGCTATTTCCATCACCTCTTCCTCGGCCTGCGACATCACGGTCTCGACCTCAGAGCGGGAAAACTCAAAAACCTCTTGTGCTGTCTTATATCTCAGTTCATTGTCTCCCGTGGTTTCCCGGCTCAAGACATTGGCTATGAATACAATTTTTACCAAAGGAAGGGCACCCAATACTCTATCCACGGGTTCATGGTGATAAAGAACGGCATCCGCCATAAACGACTGCAAATGCCACTGGCCAATCATCCAGGCAGCGACCTCACAGTGTGTGGCTCCCAGGCCCCTTTCTCCGGCCAACAGCAGATCAGACTCATTGTTGGATGATTGTAGAATGGCGGCATATTCCTCAGGAAAATTGACCCACAGCACCAGTTTTCCAATGTCATGGAGCAGGCCCG
The DNA here is from genome assembly GCA_050116135.1 of Deltaproteobacteria bacterium. Lineage (GTDB taxonomy): Bacteria > Desulfobacterota > Desulfobacteria > Desulfobacterales. The sequence goes on from JASFPF010000009.1 coordinate 6,609, forward strand.
ACAGAAAGGCCTCATCCGGGGAGCCATAGGAGACTTTTTTCCCAATGAGCTTCGCTGTGGTGGCGCACAGAAGTGAGTGACGCCAGAACAACTTCAGATTAAAAACAGAATCGCCTTTTGTCTTGGCAAAGGCCTGGAACACCGATGCGCTGATGGCAATATTTTTCACTGCGTCCGTTCCCAACAGGAGCAAGGCGTGTTCCATGCTGGTCACCCGGTTCGGAAGGCCGTAGTAGGCAGAATTGACCATCCTCATGACCTTGGCAGTCAATGAGGAATCCTTATTGATGATTTGGGATATATCCTCGTTGGTGCTATCCGGCTTGTTGCAGGTGGCAATGAACTCCAGAAGAATGTGAGGAAGGGTCGGAAGGTTCTTGAAGGTCTCGATCCTGTCGAACAGTTGCCGGGAGTTTGATGTCATAAGGTAAGACAGCCGATGAAGGAGATCTTTTCTTATATTAACATTATATTGTATCAGCTTCTGCTCATGTGTCAATGTTTTCGGCTCGCAATCTGCGGGCGTCGTCAACGAACCCCTTCGCCATCGTCAGGTGAAGATGGGAGACGAGGTGATGCAAAGTTCTCAACTTGTCAAGGAGATGCCATGAGGTTTCTGCAGGAAGATGGGGTCTAAGCCAGGCTGGTGTCTACCCAAGGGCGATTTGCTACAATCTTTGGAGACGGCAACAACGAGGAATGTGTTGAGTCTGAGATGATGAGGGTTTTTTCGTTATAGCCGGGCTCAAAACAAATGGGCGGACTGCGGATGCTTCTAGGGCTGAGAAAGGTCTCATACCATAAGTGCCTGCCCGGACAAGGATGGTTCCAGGCAGGCACGACTCTCGTTCTGGACGTGTTACAGTTTTGACATCAACTCAGCAGTCACCTCTTTGACGCTGGGTGCGCCATCGAGGGTGATGTATTGGACCTTGCCTCCTTGTTCAGCCAGATCCTTGAAGTAATAAGCAGCAGCCAAGGTCCCGGTCTCTGTGTCGTAGTAAATGCTGTGGCGTTTGTTGATAGCCTCTTCGTCCTGGTCGTCGGACCGACTTGTGAGGTCACCGCCGCACACCCGGCACTTGTCGCCATTTGGTTTGATGGCATCAATAAAAATGTTGTTGGGATGATTGTTGTCGTTCACGCAGAGTCTGCGGCCCATGATACGATTCTTGGCAATTTGTCGATCTAGAAGCACTTCGACCACGATATCCAGATCCAAACCCGAAGCCTTCAGGGCCTCATCCAGCTTTACAGCCTGATTCTTGTTTCTCGGGAATCCATCCAAGAGCCATCCGTTCTTGCAATCGTCTTGTTTCAGGCGATCCAAAATCATGGGGATAGTGATTTCGTCTGGCACCAGATCGCCACGGTCAATGAACTCTTTCGCCTTGGCTCCGAGTTCGGTGCCTTTACCAATATTTTCGCGGAAAATGGCTCCTGATTCAATGTGGGGTAAGTTGTATTTTTCCTTAACGATTGCTCCCTGTGTCCCCTTGCCACTGCCATTTGGTCCAAACATCAAAATGTTCATACGTGTCTCCTTTCTTCCTGATTTCACGCGGGAATGCGAATTGGGAGGTTGGCCAGAACGTGGTTCTGGGACGCCCAGAACATTCCAGAATGTTGAGTTGATTTGTTACGAAGGGTCAGATATAAGAATTTGGGGTTTTTGTCAAGGGGTTTGAGACCTTTGCACAACCCTGTCTCACTCGTCGGTGTGAACCTTTTAATCCCGATTGATCCCGACGGAGCGCAACCCGCAGGCCTGCCCGAAAAAGCTCATAACGTTGGCTAAAATGGGTTATGCTCTGGGTTTAAACGTAGACGGGGGCCAGGCGGTCCATTTTTCAGTTGACATCTTGGCGGAAGGGAGGTATAAAAAAAATTTCGATTTTTCAAGGGGAAAGACACCTAGGGATATGAAGACTTACAGTGCAAAGCGAGAAGAAGTGGACAGACAGTGGTATGTCATTGATGCCAGTGGGTGTGTGTTGGGGAGATTGGCGACCTTTGTTGCCACTCGACTCCGGGGGAAGCATAAGCCCATTTATACGCCCCACGTGGATACTGGAGATCACGTCATCGTTATCAACGCTGCGAAGGTGACTCTGACCGGGAGGAAAGAGAACCAAAAGGTGTACTACCGTCATAGTGGCTATGTGGGGGGTCTTAAATCCATGACGGCCAAACAGCTTTTGGAAACCCGGCCCGGGGATCTGGTCGTCTATGCGGTTCGGGGGATGCTTCCAAAGAACAGGCTTGGTCGCCAGATGATAAAAAAGCTCAAGGTTTATGCCGGCCCCGATCATCCGCACATGGCACAGCAACCTCAACCACTGCAACTTCAGGTATAGGAGTGTTTCATGGCAGAAGCTTATTACGGGACTGGAAAGCGCAAAACCGCTGTCGCCAGGACATGGCTTAAGCCCGGCAAGGGAAGAATGACGATCAACCAGCGGGATGTAGATGACTATTTTAGGAGAGAAACTGCCAAGATGATTGTGGAACAACCCCTGGTTCTGACCGATACGTACGGGAGTTTCGACGTAAAGGTCAATGTGTCGGGTGGCGGTATTTCTGGTCAAGCGGCTGCCGTTCGGCACGGCATCAGCAAGGCGTTGCTTCAGGTGAATCCGGAATTTAGACCGATTCTAAAAAGGGCCGGCTTTGTGACACGTGATTCTAGGATCAAGGAAAGAAAAAAGTACGGCCAAAAAGGCGCTCGTGCCCGCTTCCAGTATTCGAAGCGTTAACTTTGGGGCTGTTTACCCAGGGTGTTTTGGGAAGGCGTGGAGGGGTTCTGCCTTTTTATTCTTGCAGTCTTGCCTGTTGTGACACTATGGATTATCTTGGATATCACCTAAGGAGGAGGCGAGTCGATCGTGGCTAAAGAAGAACCTATTGAGGTGCGCGGCAAGGTCATTCAGGATATGTCTCACGGCACCTATAAGGTGGAGCTGGAAAACAAACATCAGATACTTGCCCATCCTTGTGGAAAGATGCGAAAATATTCGATAAAGATTCTTCCAGGAGACGTGGTAACGGTAGAGCTTTCGCCGTACGACCTGTCACGCGGGAGAATCACCTACCGCTTCAGCGGCCGTTGAGGCAACAAGGATTGGTGCTCAATACTCCTTGTTCTCACCCCTTGTTTTCTCCCTTGTTTATTCCGCGTTGCCCATCCCGTCGCGCAGAGCCTATAAAGATGCCCCGTCATAGGATTGATTCAAGATCTTTTGGTTTGACAAGATCAGAGATTTGCCTTAGAGGAGTTTTGTAGGGATAAATAGTGATTACTGTAGTTTGGCAGCCATGATAAGGCGTATGCGAATGGAAATGCCCGCGAAGGGGCCCAGCCTTTTTCAGGGAGAAACACAGTTATGAGGGCAGCGGTTATTGGTGCAACGGGATATGCAGGCGCGGAGCTGGTACGGCTCCTGTCAGGTCATCCTCATGCCAAGTTATCTATGATTACTTCCCGCCAGTATGGAAGCACAACCTTTTCGGATATTTATCCAGCCATGGCCGGGGCTGTAGGCTTGAGTTGCCAGGGGTTTTCTCAAGAAACTGTGTCTGAAGCGGCCGATGTGGTCTTTACTGCCCTGCCTCATAAGGCGTCCATGGCTGTGGTGCCCGGGCTGATTGATCGAGGTAAAAAGATCGTTGACCTGAGTGCAGATTTCAGGTTTAAAGATCCCGCCTTGTACGAGGCCTGGTATGAACCACATCAGGCCAAAGATTTGCTTCGATCTGCCGTGTATGGGCTTCCTGAAGCCTATGCAGATGAAATCAAAAAGGCTTCTTTGGTTGGCAACCCGGGTTGCTATCCTACCAGTGTCCTTCTTCCATTGTTGCCTCTTGTGAAGGCGCCTTTTATTGATTTGGACAACATTGTGGCAGATTCAAAGTCTGGCGTCAGTGGTGCAGGAAGATCGGTGAGTCTGGCCACCCACTTCTGCGAGGTGAATGAGAGTTTTAGGGCCTACAAGGTGGCTGAGCATCGCCACAACCCAGAGATGGACGAGATTTTAAGCCTGGCTGCAGGACGGCCGATTCACATCACCTTCACGCCTCATCTAGTGCCCATAACGCGGGGGATGCTGACCACGGTCTATGTTGGCCTGAAAGGGCCTGTTTCTATCCAGGAGGTAACCTCCTATCTTGATGCTTTTTTTGCAGACAAGCCTTTTGTTCGAATCTGTCCTCCTGGCAGATTTCCGGATACCAGACACGTGAGAGGGACAAACTACTGTGATATCGGACTCAAGGTGGCCGAGCGTAGCCGACACCTGATCCTTGTCTCGGCCATCGACAACCTGGTGAAAGGGGCATCTGGCCAGGCTGTGCAGAATATGAATATCATGTTCGGATTCCCAGAGACCGCCGGCCTGAATCAGGTCCCGTTTCCGCTCTAGTTTGCGTTAGGAGACCTTTGAAAGACTTTTGTTTACTGATTTCTATGAACCTTTGATTCAGACAGGTTGGGCGCTTGCTCATTAAATCCCAACAACTCGGCCTTCGGCCTAAAACAGTCTGGGATTTACCCGCCAGCCCCTTCGCCTTGCCAGATGTGGGCCTCGAAAAGTCCATGATGGTCATTGAAGCGGGTGTCTCGATTTCTTCCTAAGGTACTGTATTGATTGCCGAACTTCAAGCTCATCATTGAATACGAGGGGACGGCCTATCACGGCTGGCAACGGCAGAAGGAGATCCCCACGGTGCAGAGGGCCATTGAGGGTGCGCTGGAGACCATGACCGGACGTTTGATCAAAGTCATCGGTTCGGGGCGGACGGATGCTGGGGTGCATGCCCGCAACCAGGTTGCCAACTTTTGTCTGGACACAAGGCTCACGGCTAACAACTTAGAAAAGGGCTTAAACAGCCTCCTTCCCCCCGACATCGTGGTGAAGGATTGTCAAGGCGTTGATGAGTCATTCCATGCGCGGTACGACGCTCGAAGCAAGGTTTACGATTATCGTATATTAAATCGACCAATCCCTACTGCCCTCTTTCGGCAGTACGCCTGGCATGTCAGAAAGAACCTCGATGTCAATGCCATGAGGGCGGCAATGGTTTGTTTGAAGGGGGAGCACGACTTTTCAGCCTTTGAGGCCAGTGGAAGCCCCAGATCTCACGCTGTGCGCAAGGTGATGGATGTGAACTTGACGGCAAAGAATGCAGAGGGCTACTTGGTTTTTACCGTCGAGGCTGATGGGTTCTTGCGGTGCATGGTTCGAAACATCGTGGGCACTTTGGTCGATGTGGGCTTGGGGAAGAGATCCCTCGACGAGTTTCAGCACATTTTGACCTCAAAGGATCGCAAACAGGCAGGGATCACAGCTCCCGCTCACGGGTTATTCTTAAGGGAGGTCAAATACGCGTCCTCCCATGCTTCAGGCCGCTGAGCTGTCCCTGACCACCTTCTTGATGACAATATCATCATAGGTAGACATGATGTCTCTTCGGCTAATAGCTCCCAGGAGCAAGGCGGGATTTTTTTTATCGACGACCGGGAGGATGGAGAAATCTCCTTGGACGATTCTCGTAAGGGCGAGAAACAGCGTGTCGTCTTCCGTGACCGTGACCACTTGACGGGTGGCGATGTCTTGGGCGGTCAGTGTTTTCTCGCTGTCTTGATCAAAGGGTTTCCGGCAGTCGGACAGGGAAAGGATTCCGATCAATCGACTCCGGGCATCGACCAGGGGAAAGCTGTTGAACTTGCTTTGAGAAACAAACTCCCTGAGTTTTTTGAATGCCATATCTCCCTGGATCGTCTTGACGTCTCGTCTCATCGCCTGGCGCACCAGTATATGTTTCAGTTGGCTAACTTCTCGATCTGATTCAATATCTACTCTATGGTGTCTAGATTTCATTTCTTCGACCCTCTCATTGTAATGCTGAATGACCTCCCTCCGATCCAACATTCCAAGTAAGAACGTGCGGTCTTCTTCTTTGACGACTGGAAGTCTGTGGAGGTTACGAATAGTAAATTTTTTGAGTACTTCACTGAGGTCTTCAGAAGGGGTCGTGACAATGATGTTCGGGTTGGCAATGTCTTTCATGACGACGAGGTCGCCGATTTCCTGGTCAAAGATAATGCCTCGCACATCGTTAATCGAAAATATGCCAGTGAGTCGATTTTCCTTATTCACAACCGGGAAATAGTGCTGATCGGTTGAAGAAAAAATCTCTCTGAAAGCCACCAGTGGCATGTCCTCCGGGATCAAATTCACCTTCCTCACCTGAGACATAAGTTCTTTGACCCTAATGGTGCCGAGCACATCCACAAAGAAGTCCCCGAGGTGTGCATTGGAGTCTAACCTCGTAGGCACCTGCTTGATATAAATAGTCCATTTTCGGGAGAGCAGGAAGGCGAGGGAGCAGACGAGTAAGCTGGGCAGCAGCAAATGATATGAATTGGTCATCTCACTGACAAAGATGATCGTCGAGATGGGGGTGTTGGAGACGGCAGCAAAAAACCCGGCCATGCCAACCACGACAAAGGCTCCGGGCTCGGTCACAATGCCTGGCATGATAGCGTGGAAAGTCCTACCCACGGCCCCCCCAAAGGCCCCGCCGATAACAATGGAGGGCCCGAACACGCCACCACTGCCTCCGGAACCGATGGAAAAGGCTGTCGTCAGGATTTTTCCAAAAGCCAGGCCTAGGAGAAAGAGCGTAGGAAATCCGAAGAGGGCGGGGATCTCGTTGTTCAGGGCCATTTGGGCATAACCATAGCCAAAAGAAAGCGTTGCGGGGAGGAAAAACCCGATGGCACCGGTGCACAGACCGCCAATGGCCGGCTTGATGTGGTTGGGAATTTTTATACGCCTAAAAACTCGCTGTACCCCGTAAAATGATTTGACATAAAGGACCCCGCCGCCGACCAGCACAAAGGCCAGGACAATGTAAGGGCCCAGTTCCAAAGGATTCTGGAACACAAAATCTTTGGATTCAAAGAGGGAGCCCCAGCCGAAGACGAGACAAAACAGGCAGTAAGCAACGACCGATGAAATGCCTGCAGGGATGATCACCTCTGCTTCGAATTCAGGGTCGCGGTAAAGCACCTCAGCGGCAAAAAGTGCGCCTGCCAGGGGCGCCCGGAAGATGCTTCCAACACCGGCTCCCATGCCGGCTGCCAACATGATGCGACGTTCCCTGTCCGATAGTCTCAGCCTCGTTGCTAGGAATGAACCGAAACCTGCCCCGATCTGGGCGATGGGTCCCTCACGG